>DAMDNI010000082.1:0-11443 GCA_032083825.1 Bergeyella sp.
GAGAATTCAAACAGTTCTAAAAGAATTGTGCATACAATATAATGCCGAAGAAAACCAGCTTTTGCTTGCTTTTTTACTGAAGCATCCTGCCAAGATAATTCCTGTTATCGGAACTTCAAAAGCCGAAACTGTAAAAAAATTCAAGCAAAGTTTAAACATTACTCTAAATACAACAGATTGGTTTAAAATCCTGGAAGCAAGCCACGGAAAAGAAGTAGACTAAATTATTTCTTCCTGATCAGGATCTGAGCATTATTGAAATAATAAGTTTTATTCGTTTTCGATAAAGTATCGAAGAAAAATCTGATGTGGTATTTTCCTAAATCTTTTTCAATCGAAATTTCCCGGACTTCGTAAGTTCCTGACTGATTTTTATATTTTTCGAACAAGCCGGAGATTTGCGATATCAGATCTATTTTTGCATCAGCATTTAATGAGATCAGAAACTGTGGGTTTTCGTAATCGTCAAGTTTATGTTCTATGATAATTTTATCCTCACCAATATTTATTTCCTTCAGGTCATAATTGTTTCCCGGGCTTTTAAGTTTTTGAAAATTCGCGATATATTGATAATCTCCGATATCAAAAATACTTTGTGTAGATTTTAATTCAATATAATAATAGTCGGGGTTTGTTTTTGAAGGATCCGTTATATTCGGGAAATATCCTTTTACTAATGTATTGACTCTCCAGAAATTCATAATAGAAAATTCTTTCTTCAAATCTTTTTGTTTCGAAGCATCTACTAAACTCAAAAGATATTCAAATTCTTTGCGCTTAGTAAGGAATTCAAATTTGTCGGCGATTTCATCAGCTGTTTTATAATCGACATTTTTAGAAAAATCAATGGTGTTATTTTTTAGTATTTTTTTTTCGTCCAATAATTTTTCCAACTCGTTTTTCTGGCTTCTTTTTGCCACCGAAAATGCATTTAAATAAGGAAAAACCAATGCAAACAGGCCAAAAGCAAACAAAGAGACCGGAATGAAACGGATATTTATTTTTATAGAAAAAATAAAATATAGGACAACAGAAGTCAGCCAAAGTGCAATCAGTAAAACAAAATACCGAGGCTCTGTGAATCCGTATTCTAAAATCCTTGTGAAAATGGCAACATACAAAAGTACCAGAAGCGGAAACAAAGTGTAATAAAAAACTTTGGAAAAACCTTTAACCCAGGATTTTGCAGTTTCTTCCTTTAATGGATGTACAAGCAGCAAAGCCAGAATTCCGACAATAGAATACGCCAAAATAAGATAAGAAACCCATCCTCTTGGAAGTTCCCAATTGATGATAATTTTTGCTGAATATAAATACAAAATGATTACATACATCAACAAAAGAGGAATGAGCACAAATTGTGTGAAAAACTTAAGAATAACCGGATAACTGCTATCTTTTTCAAGATGTGAAAGACCATTCTCACTGAAAAGGAGAAAGATAAAACTGCTGCCAAAAATTAAAAGAATGAAAAATGTTTCCTGATAAGTTTTGCTGTTGATACTCAAATCAAAAAGCTTGTCTGCTGCCAAAATTGCCAATTCAACGCCGCCTGTTAAAACTCCCGTAAAAACAATGGTGAGGAAAAGATTGACAAATAAATTTTTGTTGTACTGCCAAAAGCTAATTTCTTTTTCTTCTTTAATAAAAGCGCCGAAAGCAACTAATAAATGTGATAAAATAAATGTAGGAATAATCACAAAAATATAATTCTCTGTGAAAAACTGCTCTTTAACAGGAAAATAAAAATAGAAACTAATCAGAAAGGTAATTCCTGCAATCTGAAGCGCAATTTCCCGTCCGACCCGCTGAGAAATAATTTTCAGGGCAAACATGAGTGAAATTCCTAAACATGAAACCAATGTAAATTTTGAAAACATCAGATTCTGATCGTTCCATGTTGGATGCGTAATCATGCACACAGCACCTGCAGAAGCTAAAAATGCCATTACAAGAATCATCGGATAGCGAAGAACTGTATGCTTTATTTTAAGTAAAATCTCGTCAAATTTAGTTTTCATCGGTTTTTAGATTTGGGAATTGCGAAATATTATTTTTTCTTCTTTTTCTCTTTTTTCTTTTTCTTTCTGTCTTTTTTCGTATCGGTGATTCCGTTGATAAATTCTGCTATTTCGCTTTCTTTTTTAGGCATTTCTTCGGCAATCGGAATGACTGTAGTTTTTACTTCAAAAAAATGGGCAAGTTCTGATGGTTTAAGCAATTTTTCATCAATCATTGTTTTTACCAGATCAACGGCAGATTCTCCAAAATACTGTGAAATAAGATTGCTAATTATAAATTTCCTGTAATCTTCAAACGGAATAGCGATGCTGTATCTGAAAATTCTCCCTTTTTTTTCTGTTTTCAGAAATTTTTTATCAACAAGAATTTTCAGGTAAGTAGAAATGGTATTTTGATGAGGTTTCGGCTCAGGATGTTGCTCCATTACTTCCTTCAGATAAAAAGAATCTAATTTCCAGAATAGCTGCATTAGTTGTTCTTCAGCGTTTGTAAGCGGACTTATGTGCATAAAGATTAAATTTAATTAAATAGAAAACAAGTTTTAGATGTTACTATTAATGATTACATAAATATACATAAAAGAAACCATTAAAGCGATTCCGAAACCCATCAAAACTTCTTTTGGAGTATGTCTTTTTAAAATAATCCTCGTAATTCCCACCAAAATTGAGACAAGCAGCCAGATAATCCCCAAAGTCATATTCTGAACAAAAAACAAAGCCGCTACAAAAACATTAAATGACGTGTGCATCGAACTTTTGATAAAATAATTACTGATCTGCATCAAAATCAGCAAAACCGAGATGAAAAGCATCACAAAATCAATATGCGCATTGGCAAAATAATCATAAATAAGATAAACCAAAATCACTCCTGCAATGAAAAAATAGAGGCTTTTACGCTGTTTCCGGTTGGAAACGTCCATATTGGTATAATTTCCTTTTTTTACATTCCAGGTAATCCAAATGACAATCGGAACAATCATAATCAAAAGGATCGGAAGAAAATTAGAAACCGCATCTTCCAGCGTATAAGTCTTGAAACTGAAATAGATATAATAAATAAAAAGAGAAGTCAGCGGATTAAAAAAATCCGAAAAAATGCGGGAAATCTTTAAAATTACAGGATTTTGAGTAGAAAGCATACATCTGATTATGACTCAAAAATACTTTTTTTTAATGGATTGGGGAATTTTATTTCTGCGCAAACACAATTCTGTCGTTACCGGAAATATCTTTTATCAACTGAAAATCCTGAAATTGCTTGAATAATTCCAATGTTTCTTTTCCCATTTTCTGATTGATTTCCAGAAATACCATTCCGTTTTCATTTAATCTGTTTTCTGAAAGTGCTGCGATTTTGCGGTAAAAAATCAAAGTGTCCGAAACAGGGGAGAACAAAGCAATTTTTGGCTCAAACTCTTTTACAGAATCCGCGATTTCATTTTCTTCATCAATTCCGATATAAGGCGGGTTAGAAATAATAATGTCGAAATTTTCATCAAAACTGTCAGTCAGGAAATCTTTTTTCAGAAAACGGATTTCAGTTTGATGAAAATCTGCATTTTTCTGTGCTGTTTCTAATGCTTTTTCAGAAATGTCAATAGCTGTAATTTCTGCTTTTGGAAAATGTTTTTTTAAAATGATCGGAATAATTCCGCTTCCGGTTCCGATGTCAAGAATTTTAAATGACTGCAATCTGAAGCTTGGAGCCTGAAGTTTACTAATCGCAAATTCCAGCAGTTCTTCTGTCTCTGGACGAGGAATAAGAACATTTTCATCAACGAAAAATGTAAACCCGTAAAATTCTGTTTCTCCTAAAATCTGCTGAAATGGCTTTCCTGATTTTAATGCTTCAAGATTAATTTTGAAAAGATCGGCTTGTGCGGAAGTAATTTCATGTTTGAAAACGGTACGGATTTCAATTCTATTCTGATTTAAAATTTTTTCTGAAAAAATAATAAAAAGCTCAGCAATTTCCGACTCTGAAAACTGCTCAGACAATTCCTGATAGAATAAATCTTTAATATCTTGTAAAACCATTGAATCTTATCGGGTAAATACCAGTTTATTTTCTGTAGAACGCTCTTCATCAATCAGATAACCTTCACTGTTAAAAGCTTTTACATCATTCAGCGTTTTGGCATTGGTCTCCGCACAAAAGCGAACCATTAATCCTCTCGCATGTTTGGTGTATACTACAATCGTTTTGGGTTTCCCGCTTTTCATTTCGTAGAAATCAAAATCAATGACAGGTGCTTTCAGTTTTTTGCGATCCAGAACTTTGAAATATTCGCTGCTGGCGAGATTCAAGATCAGGTCTTTGGATTTGAGTTCAGAATTCAATTGCTCTGTCAATTTCTCTTTCCAAAAATCATATAAATTTTTATACTGGTCAAATTCAAAATTTCTCCCCATTTCAAGACGGTACAGCATGATTTTATCGGAAGGTTTCAGAAGTCCGTACAACCCGGAAAGCATTCTGTAATTTTTCTGAAGATAATCGATTGCTGTTTTGTCAAGCGTTTTGGCATCAAGGCCCCTGTACACTTCTCCTACAAAAGCAAACATAGCAGGGCAGCTTTGTTTGGGTTTGGGATTTGCTTTCCAGTTTTGGTTGCGCTCCCAGTTTTCGTCAGCCAATTTTGGTGAAATCTCCATTAAATCCTGAAGATATCTGGGTGATTTTTCTTTTAGGAAAGATTGTATAAATTCGGCTTCCTGTATAAACTTTGGTGTGGAAGATTTTAAAAATTCTGTAGAATTTTCAACATTCATCAGCTTTGCCGGCGAGGTTATAATTTTCATTATTGATTATTTCTGGAAAATTTTACTTAATTTTTATTAAAGAATTCCTTTACCTTCACGGATAATTTCAGGTTCGCCAGAAGTAAGATCAACAATGGTTGAGGCCATATTATCACCATATCCGGAATCGATGACAATATCTACAAGATGATCGTATTTTTCAGCAATCAGCTCAGGATCTGTAGAATATTCAATAATTTCATCATCATCTTTAATAGAGGTGGAAGCAATGGGATGTCCGAGTTTTTCAACAATGAGTTGCGGGATAGAATGATCAGGAACACGAATTCCTACAGTTTTATTTCCTTTATATGCAAGTGGAAGGCTTTTATTCGCTTCTAAAATAAATGTGAAAGGACCTGGAATATGGCTTTTCAAAAAACGGAAAACTGAAGTCTCGATTGGCTTTGTAAAGCCGGAAAGATGGCTTAAATCATTACAGATGATAGAAAAGTGGGCTTTTTCAAGCTTTATTTTCTTCAGTTGGGCAAGCTTTTCCATTGCTTTGATATCAAAAATATTACAACCCAATGCATATACAGTATCGGAAGGATAAATAATTAGTCCTCCGTTTTGAAGTGTCTTAACTACTTCATTAATAAGATTTTCCTGTGGATTTTCAGGATATATTTTTAATATTTTTGCCATAACACAAAATTAGTCAAAAAATCTCTGACAATAATAATTTAGAATATTTTGCGAGTGTGGAAATAAGTTGTATATTTGCAGTCCAATATCGCGGGGTAGAGCAGTAGGTAGCTCGTCGGGCTCATAACCCGGAGGTCGCACGTTCGAGTCGTGTCCCCGCTACAAAAGTCACTTTCGAAAGTGCAAAAATACATCGCGGGATGGAGCAGTAGGTAGCTCGTTGGGCTCATAACCCAAAGGTCATCGGTTCGAGTCCGGTTCCCGCTACCAATAGAGAATCACATTTGTGGTTCTCTTTTTTGTTTTTATTCATATTTTCTCTGTTTCTGAAATTTCTAATTTTATTTTTCATATTGATAATCAATATTTTATAATTAAAATCATTATATCACTAAGAAAATAGTTGTATTATTCAAAATTAATATTACATTTGTATAACTAATTATTTAGTGATATGAGAATTCAAGTTTTCTGTCAACTAATTTTTAAAAATTGTATGAGATGAAGATTCAGTCATTAACAAAAGCAGAAGAGCAGGTGATGCAGTATCTCTGGAAAATCGAAAAAGGCTTTCTGAAAGATATTCTGGAAGAATTTCCCGAACCAAAACCGCACACTAATACCGTATCAACAATTCTTAAAGTTCTCAAAGAAAAAGATTTTGTAGATTACAATGTATTCGGACGGCAGCATGAATACTTCCCATTGGTTTCTCAGGAACAATACAGCGGAAAATCAATGAAAAGCTTGGTGAAAAATTATTTTTCAGGATCTTATACAAATGCAGTTTCTTTCCTCGTGGAAAAAAATGAAATGAGTGTTGAAGATCTGGAAATGCTTCTTAACGAACTCAAAAACAAAGACTGATGGAAGCGGTTTTATTCTATTTCGGGAAAGTTATTTTGACTTCCGGTGTAATGTTTCTGTATTATCAGTTGTTCTTAAAAGATAAGACCTTTCATCATTACAATCGATTTTACCTTTTGGCGGTGATGCTTGTTTCCTTGTTTCTGCCTTTGCTGAAAGTAAGTTATTTTACGATTGAAGTGAATAATGATATTTATTTACTGATTAATAAGTTTAAACATACAAACACAAAAACTGACCATTATGATTTCAGTTATTTTAGAATTTTTACTGTCGGTTTTGGATTGGTTTCTGTCTTTCTTTTAAGCAGGTTTATATTTGGAATTTTGAAGATTTCCACATTCAAAAACCGCTTCCCTAAAGAAGAGTTTGAAGGAATCAATTTCTATCAGACTGACCTCAACAATGCTCCGTTTTCCTATTTCAGAAACCTTTTCTGGAAGAATTCCATCCTGATTAATTCCGATTTGGGAAGACAGATTTTGAAGCACGAAATGGTACACATCGAACAGAAACATACTTTTGATAAAATCTTTATTGAAGTTATAAAATCTATTTTCTGGTTCAACCCGTTCTTTTATCTCATCAAAAAAGAAATTCATCTCATACACGAATATCTGGCTGATAAAAAAGCCGTAAAACAATCGGACACCAAAGCATTTGCGCAGATGCTTTTGGCAAGTCATTTTTCCGAAAAAATGATTCCTGCAACCAGTCCGTTTCTAAGTTCTAACCTTAAAAAAAGACTAACAATGCTTAAAAAACCTAAAACAAAATTCAGCTATGCGCGAAGAATTTTTGCAATGCCCCTCATTTTTGCCCTTGCTTTCACCTATCTTGTAAATGCCAAAAACCGGGAAATAAAAGCGACCAATATCGAAATTGCAAAAGCAGTAAATGAAATTAAGTTTGACACCATTCAACCTAAAAAAGAAGCAACTCCGAGCAAGGAAGAAATTTCTAAAGCGGCAGATGAAGTTGCAAAAAAACTGAATAAAAACGACAGGGATATTGCTGAAATAGGCAAAAAAATCCAGGAAAAATCTTCAGAACTGAAAACGCTTCCTCCAGATTCTAAAGAATTTGCTGATAAAGTGGACGAAATCAATGTTTTAAGTGGCAAAATCAGTGATATCGCAAATTCAGATGATTTCAAAAATAATGTCACAGCATTCAGCTTTAATGTTGAAAACTGGGATCAGGAGAAAATCAATGAAGTCATGAAAAAAGCGCAGGAGAAATTAAATTCTAAAGAATTCAAAATTCAAATGGCCAAAAACAAAGAATTTTTTAATTCTGACGAATGGAAACAGCAAGTAAAAGGTCTTGAAAAAATAAAATTCGATTTTAACGACGTTGCATTCGGAGAAGACGGAACAGAACTCTTCAAAAAACATCCTGAAATATTTTTCAAAAGCGATCTCGAAAAAATAAAAAAAGATGTAGAAAGAGGTAAAATATCCGCGAAAGAAGCAAAAAAGCTGGAAAAAATCGCCAAAGAAAAACAAGAGCTTTCCAAAAAACAGGCAGAATTGGCTAAAAAAGCAGCACAATTAACAGCCGAGCAAAGAAAAATAAGCGGAAAAGATTATACTACAATGTATATCAGCAGAAATAGCTTTCCTAAAAGTTATACATTCAGTAATGATAATTTCCTGAAAAAAAATCTTTCAGAGGATGTAACGGTTTATATTGATGGAAAACTCTCAACCCAAGAAGAAATGAGTAAAATAAGCCCGGATTCCATAGAATCAATCAATATTAATAAAAACAGTAACAACGGAAAAGAGAAAAGCGAAATCAAAATCCGTACAAAAAAATAGAAATCTGCTGCCAAAGTGAGAATACTTCGCTTTGGCAGTTTTTTTTAAAATAAAACTTATGAGAATTTATTCAGCACTTTTACTTTTCTTAATTTTCCTTGGAAATGCCCAAAATCAAAGGTTTTTCTATGAATACAAATTCATTTCCGATTCTACCGATATTCAGGACGTGAAAACAGAAATGATGAATTTGGATATTACCGGAACTGGTTCAAGATTTTACAGCTATACCGTTTATCATTCGGATTCACTGATGAAAGTTGATTTGGAAAAACAGCTTCAGGCAACAGGCTCCATCAATATCAAAACCGATATGAGAAAAGGGAATATAAGGTACTACATTTCCAAAACATACCCGGATTATAAAGTTTATTTCCATAATAAAATTCTGATGGACGGCTACAAAGTAGAAGAAAACCGTAAAATAAAATGGAATATCCTCCCCGAAAAAACAAAAATCGGAGTCTGGAATGTACAAAAAGCAGAAACAGATTTCGGAGGAAGACATTGGACAGCGTGGTTTTGCAGCGAACTTCCGATTCAGGACGGCCCGTACAAATTTCATGGCCTTCCCGGAATTATTGTAAAAATTGAAGACAAAACCCATTCGCATATTTTCGAATTAAAGGGAATTTCCAAAATCGGGGAATCCGTTGCTGACAATGATGTTTTTAAATTAAGTGAGATTTCCGTAAATCCTAAACAATATGAAAAAGCCGTTAAAGATTACGAAAATGATCCTACAAAAGGAATGAAAGAGCTTTCAGTTGGAGGCGCATCCATTATTATGACAGGAAAAAGTGCTGACAACGAAAAATTCATGAGAGAAAGAGAAAAAGAAGTCAAAGAAAGAATCAAAAAAAACAACAATAAAATCGAACTCACTTCTAATTGACATGAAATGAAAAAATTATTCACTTTTATTTTGATGGCTGCTGCCATTTCCTTCAATGCTCAAAATCAGCGTTTTTTTTACGATTACAAATTCATTCCCGATTCCACCAATAAAGAAGATGTAAAATCGGAAATGATGATTTTGGATGTGAATAAAGAAGGTTCAAAATATTACAGCCATGCTAATTTTGCAGCAGATTCTATCATGAATGCAGAATTGGAAAAGCAGGTGAAATCAGGTTCCACCAATTTTAGTTTTCAGAAAAGAGAAGGCGCAAAAGGAATCTCGTTCAGCGTAACAAAAAGTTACCCCGATTATAAAGTATACCTTTTTACCTCCATTGGGAATGACCAGTACAAAATCGCCGAAGATTCAAAACCCGAATGGAAGATCTTACCCGAAAAAGAAAAAATAGGAGAGTACAACACCCAAAAAGCAACAACAAATTTTGGTGGAAGAGAATGGACAGCCTGGTTCAGCACAGACATCCCGCTTCAAGACGGTCCGTACAAATTTTACGGGCTTCCGGGAATTATTGTTAAAATTGAAGACAAAACCCATTCGCACATCATGACTCTTTCTGGAAATAAAACCTTTCAGCCTGTTGAGCAAAAAGAAGTCGAATTGCCTCGCGGAATGGTTACTTTCGGAATGAACAAAAAAGAAATCGAAGTTTCCAAATCACAATACAGAAAACTTTGGAAAGATTATGTGAATGATCCTTCCAAAAATATGAGAGAAATAATGATGAAAAACACCGCTGAAAATAAAGTTTCAGTAAAGGTAAAAACATCAGACGGCAAAGACATTTCAGATCCCAATCAGGTTTACCGGGAAATTGATAAAAGGGTGAAAGAAAATCTCAAGAAAAATAATAACCCAATAGAGCCAACACTTTTACATTAACATATTTAACAAATCTTAAACGCTTCTTCGAAGCGTTTTTTTATTATATTTAAAACATGAAAAATAAAGTAATATACATAACAGGAGGAACCAAAGGGATCGGTTTCGGAATAGCAGAAGTATTATTGAAAAACGGCTATAAAGTGGCCATCAGCGGAAGAAAGCAAGAAGATGTTCAAACCGCAGTTTCGGAATTAAAAAAGATTTCCGAAGATATTTTCGGGGTAAGTTCGGATGTCAGAAATTTTGAAGAAGAAAAATCAGCCGTTGAAAAAATCGTTGAAAGATTCGGAAGCCTTGATGTTGCCATTGCCAATGCGGGATTGGGAATTTTCAAACCGGTTGACGAATTGTCTCTTGAAGACTGGAATGCAATGACGGAAACCAACCTTACCGGATGTTTCCATACCTTAAAAGCATCAGTTGAAGAGCTAAAAAAAACTCAGGGATATTATATCACGATTGCAAGCCTTGCCGGAACCAACTTTTTTGAAAACGGTTCAGGGTACAATGCTTCCAAATTTGGCGTAGTCGGTTTTACCCAGGCTGCAATGATTGATCTTAGAAAGTATAATATTAAGGTGTCAACTATAATGCCGGGTTCCGTAGCAACCTATTTTAACGGAAACATTCCTTCTGAAAAAGACAATTGGAAAATTCAGCCCGAAGATCTGGGAAATTTAATCCTCGACATGCTGAATATGAACCCTCGGGTTTTGCCTAGTAAAATTGAATTCCGGGCAAGTCAAATTAAGAAATAATTCAAAATTCTTTCAAATTATTGTTTTTTACATAAAATTTTTCTTTATTTGTATTATTAAATTTAAAAATAAAAGTAATATGAAAAAAATCTTTACTTCTTTAGCTGTAGTTTTCACAGCTGTAACTTTCTTTGGGCAAATAATTACACAAAACTCAACTCCAAATACTGTTTCTACAACAGGATCTGTAGCATGTGGCAATAATGCTAATGGTTATACCGCAGATAATTATTATTCTCGAGTATTTAAATTATCTGATTATGGCATTACTTCCGATTTTAAGATCACAAATGTTGCTTTTGGAGTACAAACTGCAAGCACAGATTTTGAAGCAACTTTAAATATTTATAATCTTACTTCTGGTACATATCCTTCAGGAACTACGAATTTATTAACAACTGCCCAAGTCCCAATAACGACAAGTGATGCAGGCGGAATGGTAAATAGCGGTACATCGATAAATCAGGTTATTACCGCAGGTTCTAGTTTTGTAGTAGAAATATTTCATGACGGATCTACAAATATTGAGATGTTTTATATGGGAACACATCCAGGTACACAAACAGGTTTATCTTATTTGAAATCTACAACGTGTGGTCTTTCGACACCTATAGCAACCGGAACAGGTGCCTTAGCAAGTTTTGCAACAGCAAGATGGGTAATGACAATTACTGGGGAAAATGCACTTGGAGTAACAGAAGTTATTAATTCTAA
>DAMDNI010000083.1:0-8032 GCA_032083825.1 Bergeyella sp.
TGCCGTTCCTTCTTCCGCACTCGCTAAAGCTGCATATTGATTTACATATAGGTAGCTTGGTAGTTTCCTGTAATAGGTAGGATTCGGGTCAGAAGCATGGAACCAGTCTAATCTGCTTCTTGAGTCACTTCCGAATTGATAGGAAACAGTATTCGTCCAGTTGCTGGATCTTCCTAATTTCAGATAATCAGTAAGCATAAAAACAGGCTCAAAAGTTTTTCTTATTCTAGAATTTCTCTTTTCACCATCTTGCCATCCCCAATAAGAATTATAATTTTTGCCCATCAGGTCATACACTTCCTGAGTATTCGGAGCATTGTTTGCTCTGTAAGTAGGAGCTCCGAAAGCCGTTAAATTAATTGCGTGTCTGCTGGAAAATTGTTTCTCAATGGCTGCAAAATAAGCATAGCTATTCTGTTGCGTACCATCTATCACACCTTCTTCAGCCCATCTTCTACTTCCTGAGAAAGTAAATGCCCATCCGCTTTTGCTTAGTCCTGAAGAATAAGTGGCCATTACTCTGTGAAAATAACTTCTGTTGGTAAAAGAATATGCCAATGAAGTCTGCTTTCTGTAAGAGGAAGCTCTGGTATTATAATAAACAACTCCACCTAAATTACCAAAAGTATATTCTGAAGGTGTAATATTATCTACATATTCATAAGGATATCTTGTTACGTCATTGAGTCCTCCCCAATTGCTGAAGTCAACTTTTCCGTCATCATTTTTAGACATCGAAACCCCGTTGAACAAAACATCTTCAAATCTGTTATCAACACCTCTCGGTCTGAACCAATAAGCGCCTAATTCAAATGCAGTAACACTTTGGAAAATATCCCTTCCTGAGTTTAATAATCCAATTGTTGGCTGCATAGATCCTCCGTCGTCATCTGAACTTGTATCATCCAAAAGGGTAACCCCTCCTTCGGAAACTGTTGTTGCAGTATTCAGCTGGATTACTCCAAGATCCTTTCTTTTCTCATCCGTAACTTCAAAAGTGATTACTTTTGTTTCGTAATTAATTTTAGAAACAATTACCTGATAGCTTCCAGGTTTCAGGTCAACAAACTGAAAGTATCCTATTTTGTCTGTGGATACTCTTGCGTCTTGTCCGCTCAAGTCTACATCTGCATTTTCAACGATGTTCCCGTTTGAACTTTTCACATAAGCGAAAACCGTAGTTTGTGCCCATACAAGACTTGTAGAAAACACGATGAAAAATGAGAGTAATGATAATTTTTTAATCATACAGTCTATAATTTTTTCTTTAATTTTTTATAAAAATTTAAGTCCGGCAAATGTAATTATAAATTAACAATTATTATGATTTTTTTGAAAAAGTTAATAACTTTTAAAGAAAAGATGTTTGAATGTCTGTCAGTTATAGTATATTAGTGCCCCTTTATATGAATGAATGTTAAAATTGGAGCTCATTATATTATTCGTATAAAAAAACTACATTTGCGCCAATATTTTTATAAGATAATGAAAAAACTATTTCTTTTCGCTGCCATCCTATTTTTCGCAGGAATTTCTGCACAGGAAAAAAAGAAAAAAATGACGGCAACCATTGGATTTTATAATGTTGAAAACCTTTGGGACACTTATGCCTCCGCTGATTATATTGATGGGACACAACCTCTTTCAAGCCCGAAATTCCATACCAGTGTTCCTTTGGATTCTGTGAAATATCTTGAAACCACCGATGACTACAAAGGACAATGGAGCGATTCTTTATTAATCGGTAAAAAAGTAATCCGCTATCAAGGTTCAAGTACTGAATTTACGCCCAATAGCCCAAAAAATTATACAACTGCAGTTTATCAAAAAAAACTTGAAAACTCTGCAAAAGTAATTTCTGAACTGGGTTCTCAATATTCCCGTTCGCTTCCAGTAATTGTAGGTCTCATAGAAGTGGAAAACCGTAATGTAGTTGCTGATATCATCAAACAGCCCGCACTTGCCAAAGGAGACTACGGAATTGTACATTTCAATTCCTATGATTACCGCGGAATTGATGTTGCCATCATTTATCAGAAAAAAAGATTCACTCCTATTAAGACCTATAAAAAAGAACTTAAGCTTTTCAGCGAAGACGGCAACCGCGAATACACCCGTGATATCGTTATCGCATACGGAATTCTGGATGGCGAAAGAATTGCTGTTTTCATGAATCACTGGCCTTCAAGAAGAGGTGGTGAAGCAATCTCAATGGCAAAAAGAAATGCAGCCGCTACTTCCTTAAAAGAAGAGATGGATAAATTCAGAAAACAAGACCCGAATATAAAATTGTTTGCAATGGGAGATTTCAATGATGATCCGATCAGCCCAAGTCTTAAAAACTACCTAAAAGCTGTTGGTGACGAAAGCCAGCTTTCTGACGAATTCCCCTATTTTAACCTGATGTACAAACCTTTTAAAAGAGGGGTTGCTTCCTTGGCTTATCGTGATTCCCCGAATTTGTTTGATCAGATTATTGTTTCAAAAAATCTGGTTACCGATAAAGATCCGAACAGATATTCTGTTTATAAATCAGAAATTTACGCTCCGGATTATTTAAAAAACCCTGAAGGACAATGGAAAGGCTATCCTTTGCGTTCTTGGGACGGAGACCGTTTCACAGGAGGATACAGTGACCACTTCCCTGCTTTCGTGGTATTGCAACGCGATGCTCAGTAATTTTTTTGATCATGAAAAAACTTCTTTTCATATTCTCCATTCTTTTACTTTTCGGATGCGCAAGTAATAATGCTTCTTCTTCAGAAAGTAAAAATGAAATTGCTCCTCAGAAAAATGAAGACGGAGAATGGGATCTGGATGTTTTGGATACGCAGTACAATTATTTTCTAAATGCGATTGCAAGACCAATGAATACCTATTCGGAAAGTTATCTAAAAAGCAGAAATGCAATATTAGTAGCAGAATGGAATTCTTATTTCTTTTCCGGAAGATATCGCAATATCATAGAAAGCTCTATAGATTACAATCCTCAGGAAAATTATGGAATAAAATTCGAGTACAAGCTTTATCAGGTATTTGCCTTTGTACAGTGGAAATACAAGCTAAGACTAAATGGTTTAAGCCAAGCTGATACAGTAAGATAAAAAATAAACGGTGTTCAGAGATTTTCTGAACACCGTTTTTATAAGTAATGAATGATTTGGTTCTATTTATTATAAAGCTCCTCTACCTTATCCCAGTTTACTACATCGAAAAAAGCAGACACATAATCCGGTCTTCTGTTTTGGTAATTCAAATAATAAGCATGTTCCCAAACATCAAGCCCCAAAACTGGCGTTCCTTTTTTATCAGCAACCGGCATCAAAGGATTATCCTGATTTGGTGTTGAAGAAACTTCTACAGATCCGTCAGAATTTTTCACAAGCCAAGCCCAGCCCGAACCGAATCTTGTTTTTGCAGCCTCAGAAAAATCAGTTTTGAATTTCTCAAAACCACCATAGTTCTCAATTGCAGCTTTCACATTTCCTACAGGCTCTTTGCTTCCTCCAGGAGTTAAAATTTCCCAGAATAAAGTGTGGTTAAAGTGCCCTCCGCCATTATTTCTTACAGCAGGTTTATCTGTTCCTGTTTTGCAAACTTCTTCGATGGTTTTATTGGCAAGGTCAGTACCTTCTATTGCTTTATTTAAGTTATCTACATAAGCCTGATGATGTTTAGTATGGTGAATTTCCATTGTTCTTGCATCAATGGTTGGCTCCAATGCATCATAAGCATAATTTAATTTTGGTAATTCGAATGACATGATAATTTATTTTAGAGTTGTTTAAAATTAACCTCCCAAATGTACTAATTCCTGATAAAGTTTGCATTATACTTTTTTTAAAAAAAATTATAATAACAATAGACAAAATAAAAACCACTCTTTCGGAATGGTTTTTAAATGAATTATTATCTGTTCATGCTCATTAAAAATTCTTCATTGCTGAGAGTTCCCTTCATGCTTCTTTCAACAAACTCCATTGCTTCTACAGGATTCATATCCGCAAGGTATTTTCTTAAGATCCACATTCTCTGTTGTGTTACCTCATCAAGAAGAAGATCATCTTTTCTTGTGCCGGATGCTACCAAATCAATTGCAGGATACACTCTTTTGTTCGCTATTTTCCTATCAAGCTGAAGTTCCATATTACCGGTTCCTTTGAATTCTTCAAAGATTACTTCATCCATTTTTGAGCCTGTATCAATGAGTGCTGTTGCAATAATGGTTAAAGAACCTCCATTTTCAATTTTCCTTGCCGCTCCGAAAAATCTTTTTGGTCTGTGCAAAGCATTTGCATCTACACCTCCTGAAAGTATTTTGCCGGATGCTGGTGTAACTGTATTGTAAGCTCTTGCTAATCTGGTAATTGAATCCAGGAGAATAACAACATCGTGTCCGCATTCTACCATTCTTTGAGCTTTTGCTAAAACCAGATTGGCGACTTTTACGTGTTTGTCCGCAGCTTCATCAAAAGTAGAAGCAATTACTTCTGCATTGACGCTTCTTTCCATATCAGTAACTTCTTCAGGACGTTCATCAATGAGAAGAACCATCATATATGCTTCCGGATGATTTGCAGAAATTGCATTTGCAATATCTTTTAGCAACATTGTTTTACCTGTTTTCGGCTGGGCAACGATCATAGCTCTCTGTCCTTTTCCGATTGGCGCAAAAAGGTCAACAATCCTTGTGGAAATAGTAGAACCTTTTCCTGCAAGATTGAATTTTTCTTCAGGGAAAAGCGGTGTAAGATATTCAAAGGCAACCCTGTCTTTGATGAAAGCAAGATCTCTTCCGTTCACTTCTGTAGGTTTCTGAAGGGAGAAATATTTTTCTCCTTCTTTTGGAAGCCTTACAATTCCTCTTACAGTATCTCCTGTTTTCAGCCCGTAATTTCTGATTTGTGCTGTCGAAACATATACATCGTCCGGAGAAGAAATATAGGAAAAATCAGAAGAACGAAGAAAACCGTAATTATCAGGAAGAATTTCCAGAACACCTTCTATGGTAACAAGCCCATCAAAACTGAATTCTTTTTTGTGTTCAGCATCTTCTTGTTTGTCTTGCTGTCCGCTATTTTGGGGTCTGTTTTGGTTATTTTGCTTTTTTTGATTTTGATTTTGGTGCTGATGTTGTGGCTGAGGATTTTGTTTTTTTACAGGGGTTTCAGCAATTTCGGAAGGCTCAGCAGCAGTGATGGTTTCAGTTTGTTCAGGAGCAGGATCCTTAACAATCCTTTGTCTTTTCTTTTTTTGAAGATTTTCTTTCGGTTCCGAAGCCACAGTTTTTATTTCCGGAGCTGTTTCGGCTACTGTTTCTGTCTGTATTTCGACAGGAGCAGAGACTTCGGTTTTGTTTTCTTCTTTTTTCTCAGGAGTTTTTCTGGCTCTTGGTTTTTTGGGAGCGGCAGGTTTCTTTTCTGCTGCATCTTTAGGTTTTTCTTCCGCTGTATTGGTTTCGGTGGCGTTGAAATAATCTTTTGCAACTTTAGGATTAGAAGCCTGAAAATCAAGTACTGCAAAGATCTTATCGTTTTCTGTGCTGTTTCTAGCAAGTTTAACGCCTAAATCTTTTGAGATTTTGGTCAATTCCGCATCGGATTTTGACCTTAACGTTTCAATGTTAAACATAAAATGAATGTATGTAAAGTATATTTTTTAAATAAAAATGAGAGATGTAAGAAAATGAAAGTCAGGAGACTCTAATTTTTTTATAAGTATCTGAGATGCAAATCTACACTAATTTTTGAATTACACAAAATTTATGCTATTTTTGCATCACTTTTAAAGAAAATGCTACAAAGAATACAAACCGTTTGGATGGCTCTTGCTGTATTGGCTTCCATTTTTTTATTCGTGAATTCACAGGATGTTGTGATTACGGATGAACTACCGATTGTTTCTATAGGGTGCTATGTTTTGGAATTGGTGGGTATTTTTAGTATTTTTAGTTTTAAAGACAGGAAAAGACAAATTCTGCTGAATACCATCAGCATTATTATAAACGCTTTGTTGACTGGTGTACTGGTGTACTGGCTGCTAAAATTATCCGGAGGAATGCAATTTCCTGAGAAGGGTATTGAGCCGATATTTACGATTCTTGCGATTATTTGCCTGGTGATTGCCAACATTTATATCCGCAAAGATGAAAGGCTTGTAAAATCTGTAGACAGGCTCCGTTAGACTTAACAACGATTTTTTTTGAGTGAGAACAGCTTCCTTTTGGGAAGCTGTTTTTTTTTGGAATTTCTTATATTTAGAAAAATTTTAATTATGAAGAGTGTTTTTATTCTCGGATTTATTTCATTTTCAATAATTGTTTCCTCACAACAGGTTTCTCCGGAAAAAGTAAAAACAATTCTTTCGCATCTGGCTTCTGACAGTATGAAAGGAAGAGAAATCGGAACTGCCGAAAACGATTCTGCAGCTACTTATATTGCAAAATTTTTTGAAGAGAATAAACTTGAATACTGTGCAGGAAATTCTTTTCTCATCCCATTTGAATATAAAGGAAAAACAGCCTACAATGTCTGTGGAATCAAAAAAGGCAAAAGCGAAAAATTCATCGGGTTCTCTGCCCATTTCGATCATATTGGCACAACGACAAAAGAAGGCGACCACATTTACAATGGTGCAGATGATAATGCGAGCGGAACTACGGCTGTGATTGAACTTTCTGAATATTTCAAAAATTCAAACCCTGAATTTTCTTTGGTATTTATAGGCTTCAATGGAGAAGAAAAAGGTATGAAAGGTTCTAAAGCACTTGCAGAAAACACAAACCTGAATTATATTTATGATAAAATGACCGCACTTTTCAATCTGGAAATGATTGCAGCACAATCTGCTTTTGGAGCCAATGCACTTTTCATGACCGGAGATCATCTGTCGAATCTGGATGAGCTGATTAATGAAAAAGCAAGTTCAGGCTTTAAGATTTTTCCTGACCCTTATAAAGAACAGCAGCTTTTTTACCGTTCGGACAATGTAAGCTTCGTGGAGAAAAAAATCATTGCCCATTCGTTTTCAACAGTGGACATGAGCAAAGCACATCACTATCACCAGCTGAATGATGACATCAATAGTGTCGATTTTGAAAATCTCACCCATATCATTAATAATCTTGGCAAAACAGTTGAAAAATTCACTCCTTCAGACTTTAGGCCGGAGTATAATGATCAGATTAAGTTCAATTAATCAATAAAAAATTTTATCATTATTAAAATCCGTATTTTTGCGGTTCAATCTCTTTGAATGAAACCTTTACAACGCATCTTGCATTTTGCAAAACCACATCAGAAATTCCTTTGGGGTGGCATTATATTCAATATTTTATACTCTGTTTTACAGGTATTTTCAGTTTTATCCATGCTTCCGGTTTTAAGAATTGTATTAAAATTGGACACTGTGGATATGACCAAAAAACCTCATTATGACGGAGATATGGCTGATTATTTCACATTCCTTAAAGATTCTGTTTATTACCATACACAGCTTTACATCAATGAATATGGCGGAGAAACAGTTTTAGCCTGGCTTTGCGGAATTACAGGAGTGGCATTTCTCTTACGGAACCTGTTCCGTTATCTAGGATCTTTCTTCATTGTGAATTACCGTGTTGCCATTACAAAAGACCTGCGTACAGCGATGTACAATAAGTTCCTGAAACTTCCTGTATCATTTTTTACCGAACAGAGAAAAGGCGATATGATGTCCAGGATCTCCAATGACATCGGCGCTGTAGAAAGCGGAATTATGGGCTCTCTGGTTGATCTTATCAACTCTCCGTTTATGATTGTATTTTCTCTCATCACGCTTTTTATGCTTGATGCAAAACTTACTTTATTCTCTTTACTTGTATTTCCCATTATGGGCGGGCTTATTTCCTGGGTTGGGAAAAGCCTTAAAAAACAGGCATATTCGGCACAGGCAGAACTGGGAAACCTGTTTTCCCTTGTGGATGAAACGCTGAAATCTTCAAAAGTAATCAAGATCTTTAACGCAGATACAATTCTTAAAAAAAGATTCAATA
>DAMDNI010000083.1:8042-11355 GCA_032083825.1 Bergeyella sp.
CGCAGACGAGAATTAGCATCACCAATGAGCGAATTTCTTGGTTCTTTAACAATGCTGATGATCGCCTGGTTTGCCGGCCGCGGAGTCATTACTGGCGAGAATAATGATCCACTTACATTTTTAGGCTTTTTAGGTTTATTTTATCAAATCCTTAATCCGGCTAAACAACTTTCCAATGCAATATCATCCATTCAGGGAGGAATGGCGAGCTTAGACCGTGTTTCTGAAGTTCTGGATTATGACCTAAAAGTGGAAGAACTTCCGAATCCTACGCCAATATCAGAATTAAAGGAGAAAATTGAATTTAAAGACATCGGATTTTTCTATGATAAAGATAATGTGATTCTGAAAAATTTCAATCTTACCATTCCTAAAGGTAAAACTATTGCGCTGGTAGGACAATCCGGAAGCGGAAAAACTACAATCGCCAACCTTTTAACACGATTCTATGATGTTTCGGAAGGTGAAATTCTGATTGACGGAGTTGACATTAAAAACCTGAACTTAAAGCAATATCGCCATCTTCTCGGAATGGTAACACAGGAATCGGTACTTTTCAATGATTCTGTTTACAACAATATTCTGATGGGGAAACCGGAAGCAAGCCATGAAGAAGTCATTGCTGCCGCTAAGATTGCTAATGCAGATTCCTTTATTTTACAACTTCCTGAAGGCTATGACACCAATATCGGGGACGACGGAAACAAATTATCAGGCGGCCAGAAACAAAGAGTTTCGATCGCAAGAGCTGTCCTGAAAAACCCGCCAATCATGATTCTGGACGAAGCTACTTCTGCATTAGATACAGAATCTGAAAGATTCGTTCAGGATGCATTGGAAAAAATGATGGAAAACCGCACTTCTCTTGTTATTGCCCACAGGCTTTCAACCATTCAGAAAGCAGATATGATTGTAGTTATGGAACGTGGAGATATTGTAGAACAGGGATCTCATCAGGAATTATACGACAAAAACGGTGTCTACCGCAAACTTGTCGACCTACAGAATTTTGAATAATATTTTACTGTTATTAAAACAACTTTTTAAAGAATAAATTCTGAAATTCGAACATAAAAAAGCTCCTGAAAATTCTAAATTCAGGAGCTTTTTATATTTTCAAAATTTCTTAGAAATTCACTTCATTCACTTCCTTGCCACGCTGGAAGTTCATTGTTTTCTGGCTTCCTTTATACGCAATATTGATGATGTTAACCTGTTTAGGAAATGTGCTTAAAAGGATGGTATTCTTAATTTTCAGGCTACTGATATCAGAAACTCCGCCAGCTTCGAAATACACCCAAACTGATTCTCCGTTGACCTGACTTCCTGTGAAAGTCAGCGTTTTTGCTGAACCATTTACGAAAACATCAAAATTATTATTGACGTATTTTTTCACTTCAGCTTCAAAACCTGCTGTAGAAGGGTTGATTTTAATGGCATCTGAAATATGGCCAGTATTCATTTTTGTGGTAAATTTCAGTGTTTTGCTGCCTTCAACATAATCAACTTTTGTCATCGATGAATAAAAATCAAACAAAACAAAACTCATCATCACAAAAAGCGTTAAAACTCCCGATATATATATAATTTTTTTCATTTCGAATATAAATTTATCAAATATAATTATATTTATGCAAGTGAGTCAAATAATATGCCAATCAAAAGTTTACATTCACCGCATATTTTTCGTAAAATCCCTTTATATGCGCAACCGCTTCATCTGCTGTATCCACAATACGATAGAGGTTAAGGTCTTCTTCCTTGATCATTCCATTTGCCAGCAAAGTAGTTTTGAACCAGTCTAAAAGACCGCTCCAAAATTCAGATCCTACCAAAACGATGGGAAATTTCCCGATCTTGTTTGTCTGAATTAAAGTAATTGCTTCTGTAAGTTCGTCCAAAGTTCCGAAACCTCCTGGCATGACGACGAAACCTTGGGAATATTTCACAAAAACCACTTTTCTTACAAAGAAATAATCAAAGTTCATAGAATACGGCTTATCAATATACGGATTAAAATGCTGCTCGAAAGGCAGGTCAATATTGAGACCGATTGATTTTCCGCCAGCTTCGTGAGCGCCTTTATTTCCTGCTTCCATAATTCCAGGGCCTCCGCCCGTTATAATTCCGAAACCAAGTTTTGTGATTTTCTCGGCAATTTCCGTTGCCATTTTATAATATTTATCTTCAGGGCTTAATCTTGCTGAACCAAAAATAGAAACACAAGGCCCGATAGCTGCAAGCTTTTCATATCCCTGAACCAATTCCGCCATTACTTTAAAAACCATCCAGCTGTCTTTGGTAACGGTTTCGCTCCATGTTTTTTCCCTGAAACTTTCCTGTAAAATATGATCTCCTCTTTTTATCGAAGGATTTTCTAAGCTTTCATCTCTTTTTCCTTTAAATCCCATATGTGCTTTATTTAAAATATTTTTCGGCTTCCAAAACAGATTCCGGCCTTCCAACATCTACCAAAATTGCCTGATGCTCAAAACCATGAATTTTTTCTGTCTGCATCAGATCAAGATATTCTTCCATAATAGAGAATTTTCCTGACCTCTTTATTTTACTAAAAATAGTTGGATTAATACAATGTACACCACTGAAAGCCAAAGCCTTAAAACCTTTATTGAATTCTGCTAATCTTTGCTCGCCGGTTTGTACATTCAGCCAGCCACGCAAGATCATTCCTTCATTGAAGAGCAGCTTCCGTGAACTGTTTCTGTCAGAAACGGCTAAAGTAACAAAATCTTTTTTGTCTTTATGGAACTTTACCAGGTCATTAATATTAATTTCTGTGAGAATATCAGCATTCATTATCAGGAAATCTTCGTCATGGTCAAGAAATTTCCTTGCAAAAACCAAACCTCCTCCGGTCTCAAGCAATTCTTTTTTCTCATCGGAAATTTCAATTTTAGCTCCGAAATTGTCGTTTTTGTTAAGAAAATCAACAATCTGTTCTCCGAAATGGTGGACATTGATCACGAAATCATTAATCCCGAAATGCTGTAAATACTTGATATTCCTTTCCAGCAAAGGAACTTCATTCACCAAAGCCAAAGCTTTCGGATGATGATCTGTAAATGGTTTTAAGCGGGTTCCTTTTCCGGCTGCGAAGATGAGTGCTTTCAAATCTTGAAATTATTAATTAAGTTGCGGCTGTTCGTCGTGATGTATAGTCACTTCGGTCTGAGGATACTTTTTGCGGATAAACTCCCCGATTTTTTCAGCACAATATACCGAACGATGCTGGCCTCCTGTACATCCGAAATTGATCTGAAGATGCTCAAAACCTCTTCCTGCATAGTTATCA
>DAMDNI010000084.1:0-11309 GCA_032083825.1 Bergeyella sp.
AATCCGTACCGTGTTTTCTCAATGTGAGCGGACGCAAACAGGGCTTCATCACTTCTCGGCGGTCCTAAATGAAGCGGAATCATAACGATCATTCCTAATATAAACAGAAGAATCGCTGTAGATTTAAGATTATAAACTCCTGTAATAAAATCTTTTCTAACGATCAGCAGTAATACAATCATTACTACCGAAATCCCGACGCAATGCAGCAGATACAATCCGAATGTAGAATTTTCTACCTGATTGGGGAAGAAGTTTTCGAGAACAGGAAAAAACGGAATCAATACCAAAATGATATTGATAAGAATGTTTAATAGTTTTTTCATGGTAGTTATAGTTTTTTGGTTAATTCTGAACAACCTCAGTTTATACAAATATAAAAAATTGATAATCAATGAGGTAAAAATTTAATCAAAAAAAATTAAAACGAATAAAATTAAAACAATAACCAATAGTCCCGTGTCGGAAAAATATTGAGTTTCTTCTATAAAATCATCTCATTCGTCTAATAGATTTGATTTTCTTTTGAATACGCAACAACTTTGTCACTGTAAAATCAGAAAGACAATGAAAAAATACATCACCATAGTGCTATTCATCGGAATTCTTGCTCCGGCTCAGAAAGTATGGTCGCTGCAGGATTGTCTTGATTACGCTGTGGAAAATAATATTACTGTAAAGAAAACGGTTTTGGATAAGACAACTGCTTCATTGAATTATCAACAGCAAAAAAATAACAAGCTTCCGACGATTTACGGCTCAGCTTCTCTTGGTGTGACGAATGGCTCAAGTATCGACCCGATTACGAGCTCATTTGTGAATCAGAATATTTTATCAAATAGTTTCGGTTTAAGCGGAAATATGACGATTTATCAAGGAAATAAACTGAATCTCCAAATCGAACAAAACAAAATGATTCTCGACCAGTCTTCACTGTATCAAAAACAAGCTGAAAACAGTATTATTTTAAATGTTCTGAATGCTTATCTGCAATCTTTATATTATTATGAAGGAATAGAAAGTGCAAAATACACAGCAAATTCTTCCGCTCAGGAACTGAAACTTACTCAGACAAAATATAAAAACGGAGCGATTTCAAAATTAGAATTGGCTGACGTGGAAACCCAGGATGCACAAAATCAATATACAGTTGTGAACAACGAAAACCTTTACAATCAGCAGGTTTTGAAACTGAAACAATTATTGGAACTCGACCCAAGTGTAGATTTTCAAATTGACAAAGTACCTTTAAATGATTTAATGGAATCCATTCCGGATAAGCAGGAAGTTTTTGCTCAAGCTTCAGAAAACCTCCCGGATCTTAAGATTTATGATTCTCAAAACGAGATTCTTGCAAAAGCACTTGAAATCACAAAAGCGGGCTACAAACCTACACTTTCGGCTACAGCAGGTTTGAATACAGGTTACACAAGTACACAGGATTACAGCTATTTTAATCAGTTTAAAAACAATTTCAACAAGTCGCTTGGTTTATCTCTGAATGTTCCGATTTTCTCTAAAAAACAAAACGATACGAATGTAAAATTAGCCCAAATCGATATTGAACAAAATAAACTCGATAAAATCAGTGCAAGCAAAACGTTGTATTCATCAATCGAAACAGCTTGGCAAAATGCAATCGCCAATCAGGCGCAACAAAAATCATCGAAAGTAGCGAGAGACAATGCAAAACTCGCTTACGATTTGGCAAGTAAAAAATATGAATTCGGAGGTTTGACAACAACGGAATTGGCGGTAAGCAGAAACACTTATCTGACGAATGAGCAAACCTACCTTCAGTCAAAATATATGGCAGTTTTGTACACTCAATTACTGAATTTTTATCAAGGAAAAACATTAGCTGCTAATTAATAAAGTAACAGGAAAAATATCAAGATTATGAATCCAAAATATAAAAAGTATTTCAAAACTTCCATCATCGTTCTTGTTGCATCGATTGTTATTTTCTTTGTTTACAAATATTTTGCAACGGAAAAAGTAACCAATATCGCAGTGCAGACGGTAAAAATGACAAAGCAGAATGTCACAACTTCCGTCACTGCAACCGGAACAGTAGAACCTGTAGATCAAATAGATGTGGGAACGCAGGTTTCGGGAATCATCAATAACATTTATGTTGATTACAATTCTCAGGTAAAAAAGGGTCAGCTTTTAGCTGAACTGGACAAAACCAATCTCCAGGAATCTGTAAACAACGCTTTGGCTCAATATAACGCAGCTCTTAATGAACTGAATTATTATCAGCAAAACTATAATCGTCAGAGCAATATGTACAAATCGGGAGTGATTAGCAAAGCAGATTACGAGCAGGCTGTTTATCAGGTTAAAAATTCTCAGGAAACCGTAAGCCAGAGAAAAACAGCTTTGGCGCAGGCGAGAACCAATTTGAGCTATGCCAATATTTACGCACCGATTGATGGAATTATCCTCAGCAAAGAAGTAGAAGAAGGGCAAACTGTAGCCGCAAGTATGACCACTCCGACATTATTCACAATTGCAAAAGATATTACAAAAATGCAGGTGGAAGCTGATGTTGACGAAGCTGATATAGGCGGAGTAGAAGTTGGCCAGCGAGTGAGCTTTACGGTGGATGCGTATCCACAGGAAGAATTTAGCGGAAAAGTTCGTCAAGTTCGTTTGTCTGCAACTACAGAATCCAATGTTGTGACTTATACCGTAATCATCGATGCAGATAATCCTGAACAAAAATTGAAACCCGGATTGACCGCGACCATCACAATTTTTACTCAAGAATTAAAAGATGCTAATACCGTTCCTGCTTCGGCAATTGCTTTCAGCCCAGATACGGAAACCTTGCAGAAATATTATCAGCAAAACAAGATCACTGCAAAAATCCCTGAAATCAAAACAGGAAAGAACAAAGAAAAATATATTTGGATTAAAAATAGCGATGGAAGTCTTTCACAAAAATTAATCACAATAGGAATTAATGATGGTGTAAATGTTCAAGTAACAAACGGATTGTCCGGGAACGAACAAATCGTAACCTCACTTGATGAACAAACGGAGCCTGTTGCAAGCTCAGAATCTGACGGAAGCAGCCCATTTATGCCAAAAAGACCCAGCAATAACAACAAAAAATCAAGTTCCAGCCAAGGTCCGCCTCCGAATTAATTCAGTTGAGAGTTATCGGATGATAGTTGATATAACTTCAAACCTCAAATCTCAAACATAAAGTAATCCAACAACCCATCAACAGAAACCAACAACGACAATGAAACCCATCATCAAAATAGAAAACCTGAAACGCGAATTCCGAATGGGCGACGAAATCGTTCACGCTTTGAAAGGCATTGATTTGACTATCAACGAAGGCGAGTTTGTAACGATTATGGGAACCAGCGGTTCAGGAAAATCAACCTTACTGAATGTTTTGGGGTGTCTTGATCAGCCATCATCAGGAACTTACGAGCTGGACAGCGTTTTGGTCAAAGATTTAAATAAAAACCAGCTGGCGGAAATCAGGAATACCAAAATCGGATTTATTTTTCAATCCTATAATTTATTGGCTAGAACCAGCGCGCTGGAAAATGTGGAGTTGCCTTTGCTCTACAATCCAAAAGTGTCGGCGGAAGAGAGAAGGGAGCGCGCTGTGAAAGCCTTAAAACAAGTCGGTTTGGAAAGCAGAATGGGACACGTTCCGAGTCAGCTTTCAGGTGGGCAACAGCAGAGAGTTGCGATTGCGAGAGCATTGGTCAATCATCCGATAATCCTTTTGGCAGACGAGGCAACGGGAAATCTCGACACCAGAACGTCCTACGAAGTAATGAATCTTTTTCAGGAACTCAACGACCAAGGAATCACGATTGGATTCGTCACCCACGAGGACGATATTGCGAGATTCAGCAAACGAACCGTGATTTTGCGAGACGGATTAATCAAGGAAGACAAAACCGTAGAAAACCGACTGATTGCCAAAGACGAATTAATAAAACTTCCAAAAGCAGAATAATTTTTGGAGTAGCTAATCCGCCTTCCGCTCCCAATCTTTTTTGCAGATGATTTTAGTATAAATAGAACTTGAAGGTTGGCAAAAAAGGATTTCCGCTCAAGTCGGGCTACGAGTGATTCGATGTTTAAATATAGCGTTTGTCATTCAGAACGAAGCAAAGCGCAGTGAAGAATCTCAAAATAAAAAGACAAAGAAATAATAAACTTGTTCAAATATATATTTAGAAATCTCAATGAAGATGGATTAATGAAGTAAACTTTTGTAAACCTAAAATGTAGACAGAAATCTAGATGCAATGAAGAAGCAAGATGAAACCGGCAATGAAAAAGATAATGAAGAGGTTGGTTTACAAAAGTTTTTAAAATCAAAATGATAGTTCAACCATAGTTTAAAAAATGAAGAGGAATTAATGTTGTGAACTTTTTGCAAACCTACGATGCAGATGAAAAATGTAGAAGTAATGAAGTTGAAAAAATGAAACTGGCAATGAAAAGAATAATGAAGAAGTCAGGTTTGCAAAAAGTTTTTTAACGCACAACTAATCGACATAGGATTTGGAGGCGTTAAGAAATTTTGAAGAATTTCCGTTAAGAAAATTCTACTGTTTGAAGCCTATGCTGGAAAAGCTGTGGAGGCAAGTTTTATAATTTTTAGAAAATTATTTGAAATTTTAGCTGGAGAATCCAAGTCTTGAACTTTTAGTTCTTTTGTTTCAAGAAACCTAACGAAGTGGTTCGACGAAGCCATAAAAGAACTTAAATAAAAAATAATCAAAATGAATTTCACCAATTTATTAAAAATAGCCTGGAAAGCCATTCTCCTTAACAAAACCAGAGCAATGCTGACAATGCTCGGAATCATTATTGGTGTGGCTTCCGTGATTGCGATGCTGGCGATTGGAGAAGGTTCCAAAGAAAGTATTAAGAAAAATATCTCCAGTATGGGCGCCAATCTCATCACGATTCGTCCTGGCGCTGGAATGATGGGCGGAGTTCGTTCAGATCCTTCTGCGATGCAGACTTTGACTTTGGCAGATTACAACGCTCTGAAATCTCAGGCAAAACTCATCAAAGATATTTCGCCTTTGGTCAACGGAAGCGGACAAAGTATCGCTGGTTCCAACAACTGGCCAACTTCTATTTATGGTGCTTCTCCGGAATATCTGAAAATCCGTGATTGGGGCGTTGAAGAAGGCTCTATGTTTACCGAAGACGACATCGAAGCTTTTTCTAAAGTTGCTTTGATTGGGAAAACCGTTCAGGAAAATCTCTTTCCAAACGAAAATCCTATTGGGAAAATGATTCGTTTCAAAAATATTCCGTTCAAAGTGATTGGTGTTTTGAAAGAAAAAGGAGAAAATACATTCGGGCAAGATCAGGACGATATTATTATTGCACCTTATACTGCGGTTCAGAAAAGGATTTTGGCGCAGACTTATCTTCAGTCGATTGTTGCATCATCTTTGAGCGAAGAAGATTCTGAAGCTGCAGTCAATGAAATCAAAACCATTATGGAAGAACAGCACAAAATCAAACCTGATGAAGATAACGATTTCAATGTTTCTTCCCAACAGGAACTGATTTCTACATTCAGTTCTACGAGTGAGATGCTGACGATTCTTTTGGTTGCCATTGCAAGTATTTCCCTTGTTGTCGGCGGAATCGGAATCATGAATATTATGTACGTTTCTGTGAAAGAAAGAACCAAGGAAATTGGTCTCAGAATGGCAATTGGTGCGAAAAGTAAAGACATATTGATGCAGTTTTTGATAGAATCTGTTCTTATTTCTATTACTGGTGGCGTTTTGGGCGTTCTTATCGGTCTAATTGCAACTTTCTGTATCAAGCAGTTTGCAGGCTGGCCAATAAGTATCACGATGAGTTCTATTGTACTTTCTTTTGCTGTTTGTACAATTACAGGCGTTTTCTTTGGCTGGTATCCTGCGAGAAAAGCGGCTCAAAGCGACCCGATTAATGCTTTGAGATATGAATAAAATTTGGCAATTATCTTAATTTTCTTATTCAAAATAAACTTGTTTATTTCTTAACATTAAGACATTAGGATATAAGAAAACCATTAAATTTTAGGAAATTGATAAATCAATTTTGATTAAATTTCATTAAGAATAAAAGCTTAAATCCTTAATGTTTGAAAATGAATTAATTTAAAAATGAAAATGAATTATGCTGGAAAAAATCTTAAATTCACTTCTTGAAAACTTTCACAAATCCACTGTTTTTAGGGGATTGAATAAGTTTAAATTTTAATACGGAAAAACAAAATGCTCAACCTAAAAAATAAAAACCTCGAAATCAGCCTTCATCTTTTGATTTGGCTGGTTTTGTTCTTTCTTCCTGCGGCGTTTACAATTGGCTCGGAGACAGATTGGAGTGCTATTTTCAGACATTTTTGGCTGCAGTTGTTTTTCCTTGCGATTATTTTTTACCTCAATTATTTTATCATTGTTAAATGGCTTTTTGAAGATAAAAAGTTGTGGTTTTTTGTTTCAAATATCATTCTCCTGCTGCTTTTGATTTATGTAAAAGGGCAGATTTTTGAATTGTTCGAACCAGACCGGCCAAAAATGCCGGGAAAACGTCCACCAGACGGAATGCGTTACTTTTTCGATTTCCTGATTTATTTGATTCCTGTTGCTTTTTCGATTGCAATTAATGCCAGTAAAAAAATGCAGAAAGCAGAAGAAATGAAAATTGAGGCTGATAATATTAAACTGCAATCCGAACTTCAACATCTTAAATATCAGTTACAACCGCATTTTTTCTTTAATGCGCTTAATAATATTTATTCTTTGATTGATTTTGATTCGGAGAAAGCAAAACAAAGCGTTCATAGTTTGAGTAAGTTGATGCGACATCTTTTATACAAAACCGATGTCGAAAAAATCAGCCTTTCCGAGGAAATTGATTTTCTGAACAAATATATCGACTTGATGTCATTAAGATTAAATGACAAAACGAAAGTTTACACCAATTTCCCTACGAAAATTCCGAGTTTGGAAGTTGCGCCTTTGCTGTTTATTTCGATTGTTGAAAATGCTTTTAAACATGGTATTTCGGCTACACAGCCTTCTGATATACATTTTAAAATGGAAGTTTTTGAAGACGAAATTCAGTTCACAGCTTCCAATTCCAATTTCCCAAAAACCGATGCTGATAAAAGCGGTTCGGGAATTGGTGTTGAAAATCTGAAAAAAAGACTTAACTTGCTTTATCCCGAAAAACACGAGTTTCATTCTTGTTTAAATGACGGAATGTATATTGCGGAAGCGAAATTGAAAACGAAATAGTTAGAGTTTTGTCATTCCGAGAAACGAGGAATCTCCACAGTAATAATTAGATTCTTCACAACATTTCATTTCGTCAAAATGACAAGGTTCAAAAAATAATCAAAAATGAAAAAAATAACCTGCCTGATTGCCGACGACGAACCAATGGCTTTGAGCTTAATCGAAAGTTACGTTCTCAAAACGCCTTTTCTGGAACTGAAAGCCAAATGCAACAGCGCAATCGAAGCAATGCAGGTTTTGGAAGTACAAAAAGACATCGATTTATTTTTTCTTGATATTCAAATGCCTGATTTGACAGGTCTGGAATTTTCAAAATTACTTCCACAAAACAGCAGAGTGATTTTCACAACCGCTTTTGACCAATACGCCATTGACGGCTACAAAGTGAATGCTTTGGATTATCTGTTGAAGCCTTTCGATTATAATGAATTCCTGAATGCTTCTACAAAAGCCAGAAGTTATTTTGAATCTCAACAAACGGTTTCTGTTTCAAAGCCGGAAAGAAAGCCGGAGTTTTTCTTTGTAAAATCTGAGTACAAACAAATCAAAATCAATTTCTCCGAAATCCTTTATATCGAAGGTTTGAAAGATTATGTGAAAATCTATCTGAAAGACAATCCAAAACCAATTCTTACTTTGATGAGTCTGAAAAAATTGGAAGAAGAATTACCTTCTGATAATTTTATGAGGATTCATCGTTCTTTTATTATTGGACTCGACAAAATCGAAGCTATTGAAAGAAACCACATCATTATCGGAAAAGAACAGATTGTAATCGCTCCCAATTACAAGGAGAGCCTCATGGAATATATTGGCGGAAAAAGCATATAAGATTTCTGAAATTAAAAATCAAGCTTTACTCCCAGATTGAAATTCCTTTTTGCAGCCGGGTTATAAAAACGGTTTCCGAAAGCATTAACATCAAATCCTGAAACATATTCTGTATTGTAAATATTCTGGATTTGCAGGCGAATATTCATTTTTATTTTACCAAAATTCACAGGATATTGGAGCTGCATATTTCCTATAAAACTTGCTTTCGCCCAAACAGAATTGGCATCATTCAAAGGTATTTTTGAAGTGTAAAAGTGAGAATAAGCCACAGAAAGCTTCCCGAAAAAGACAAAATTCAGCAAACTGCTAATAGAGGTCTGCGGAACTCCTGTTAAGTCATTCCCTGAAAAATTTTCATCATCTTGGCTGTAGTTCTCAAATTTGAAATGGTAGAAGCTTCCGGAAATTCTGAATTTAAAATTGCTGAGAACATTATTTTCAAAATTAAATTTTCTTGATTCCATAAGAATTTCAATTCCCTTTTGAAGGGTTTCTCCCTGATTGACAAAATATTCCTGTCCGGATTCGTTTTGTCTTCTCACAATAGCATCTTTCATCCGGAAATCAAAATAATTCGCTTCCAGGAAAATTGAATTTCCGAATTGTTTCCGGATTCCGATTTCTTTGTTCCATCCATATTCCGGAACGAGCTGGGTGTTGATATTCTGGTCTGAAGAGCGAATTTCTTCGCTGGTCGGAGCCGAATTTCCTTTCCCGATTTTTGCTCTTACCGAAAATCCTTTTTGCAGCAGATAAGCAATCCCGAAATTCGGAAGCCATTGTGCGCTGAATTTTATTTTCCCGCTCTGCTGATCAGGATAAATACTTTGCCATTTATAAGTATTAGAATTCAAGCTTAATGAAATATCAGTAAACAGTTTTTCAGAAAAATTAAGTTTCTGCGAGAGGAAATAAAATCCCGAATAGTAATGAAGCCGGTCGAAATTCTGCGGATTTCCTTCCGTTCCCGAATTGTTGTCATAATTTTTGATTAAAATATTCTGCGTCCCGCCTTCTGTCCCGAATCTCCATTCAGCCGAAATTTTTCCACGGTTTTTTTCATAATTAAAATACGTTCTCCAAGCTGTATTTTTCTCAAACCGATTTTCATAATTGGTGATGAAAGGATTTTCAAAATCGATATAAGATCCCTGGAAAAGAGCAAAGTGTGAAAAATCGGGTAAAATATCAAACTGATGTGAGACTCCGGCAAAAATCATTGCATTCCGGATTCCTGCATCCTGTTCTTTTGCGCCGGGAAGCGTTGCTGTTGCAGGTCTTGCCTGTTTCCTGTTTTGCAGCATTTGTTCAAAAGTAAGGCCTCCCGGAGTTTGATATTCAAGCCCTGAAAGGAGAATCATTCCGTTTAATTTTGCATTTACGGAATAAGCAAACTCATCTTTCAGGAATAATAAATTTCTTTCAACGGCAGATTGTTCGCGATAAGAATCGCTTCTGTAAAAATTCTGGAAAAGTTCAAAGAAATGTTTTCCAGATTGCTTTGAAAAAAGTATATTTTCGTTAAAAGCTCCGTAACTTCCTGAGGAGATATTTCCTGAGAACTTTTCGGAATTACTGGTTTTAAGTAAAACAGTTCCTCCTGTTGCGGCTCCGAAATCTCCACTTTCAGGGCCTTTATAGATTTCTATACGGTCAACAAGTTCAGGCGAAATACTATTAAAATAAGTGTTTCCTGAAGCATCGGACAGAATGAAATCATCCAGATATACTTTAATATTCCTCACTCCGAAAGGCGAACGCAAAGTACTTCCCCGAATAGATATTCTGTAACTTCCGGGCGAACGTTCTTCCATCCTGCTTCCAGCGTTTTGATTGAAGGATTCCAGCATTCTTTCCGGAATATTTTGATTCAGAATGTTTTGTGAAACTACCGAAACCGATTTTGTGGAAACTATAAATGCCGATGGTTTTTTATAAGCATCGATAATTACCTCTGAAATCAGTGATGCCGAATCTTTTTCCTGCGAAAAAAGGAAAGAATTCAGAATTAGTAAGATCAGTAAAAATGTTCTTTTCATTCAACAGGAATATGCACATGCAGTGCAAAGATTAAAAAAAATGACCAGCCGGCTCCAATATCCGGCAGAGAATTTTTTATATAATTTCCTTCTCAGGATGCTTTTCTCCCAACATCCACGGAATGACCAAATAGAAAGCGAAAGCTGCTAATGCTAGCAAAATTCCGGTTCCGATCCACAAAGTATTAAATCCAAATTTTTCTGCAATCAAAGTTCCCAAAAATGGTGTAATGATGAAGGAAAGAGAAAATGCCATTCCCAAAATTCCCATATATACTCCTTTGTTGTTCGGCCCGGAACGCAAAGCCGTTACAGTTGCCATAAAAGGAAGCGTCCATATCTCACCAATACATACAATTGTCATTGAAAAGATTAAAAACCATAATGATGTATCAAAAGGAAGTATTGCGAAAGAAATCCCGCAAAGTAATGTTCCGAGGAAAAGAATGTATTTCAGGCTGAAATATTTTTCAGCAATCTGTACCAGAAGCATTTCCAGAAGAACAATGATGAAACCGCTGTATCCGAGAATATATCCGATATTTTGCTGGGAAAGATGGGCTTCTTTTTTATAAAAAATCGTCAATGTATTAAGAATCTGGAAAAAGCAAACGGAAAAGACCAGGCATACAATGCAAAAAATGATGAACGGATAATCTTTGTAAGGCGATGAGGTTTTGAATTCTGTTATATTTTTCGGGTTTTCAGGATTTCTGTAATTTCTTTTCCGGAAAAAAAAGATGTAGGTGATTCCTGCCAACAAAGCTCCAGCAGCATTGGAATAAAAAAGGAAATCATAAGAAATTGCGGATAAAATTCCTCCTAAAGCCGGCCCGATAGAAAATCCGAGATTTACAGCCATTCTGTTGAGAGAAAATGCTCGTGTAATATTTTCTGATTTTGCATATTTTGTAATCGCTACGGAATTTGCAGGCCGGAAAGCTTCACTTATACAGCTTTGCAGGAAAATAATCATTGCTAAACCGGCTTCAGTTTTAAATAAAGGAATCAGACAAAACATAGGAACGCTTAATAGTAAACTGAATGTCTGTACTTTAAATTCACCAATTTTATCTGTAATCATTCCGCCAAACCATGATCCAACAACTGATCCGACACCGAAAAAGCTTAAAAC
>DAMDNI010000085.1:0-11309 GCA_032083825.1 Bergeyella sp.
CTTTCAACTCACCTTTTATACAATATGATGCAAAAATATTTCCCATCGTAGAATCTTCCCAGCCCGGAACCACAATCGGAAGATTTTTCTCAGCTGCAGCAATCATCCATGAGTTTTCTCTAGGAATTTCATGATACTGCTCCAAAACTCCTGAAAGAATCATTTTGTACATGAATTCGTGCGGGAAATATCTTTCTCCTTTTGCTTCTGCATCTTTCCAGATTTCTACAATGTGTTTTTGCAATCTTCTGAATGCTTCTTCTTCCGGGATACAAGTATCGGTGACCCTGTTCAAACCCCTTTCCAGCAAATCCCATTCATCCTGAGCTGTCAAATCTCTGTAATGCGGCACTCTTTCATAATGAGAATGTGCAACCAGATTCATCAAATCTTCTTCAAGGTTTGCGCCTGTACAAGAAATAAAATCTACTTTACCCTGACGAATCATTTCTGCTAAAATCTTTCCTAATTCTGCAGTTGACATCGCTCCGGCCAAAGTAATCATCATTTTCCCGCCGTCTTTAAGATGGGCAACATATCCTTTGGAAGCATCTACCAAAGCCGCTGCATTGAAGTGCAGATAATATTTTTCTATAAACTCAGTGATCGGTTTGCTCATTTTTTTCTAATTTTTTTGCAAAGATAAGGAAGATGTTTCAGTATGAATGAGAAGTTTGGACTAAAAAACTTTTTAAAATTTAAACTTTCTGTTTTCTTTTTTCTCAGAAAGTTTTTTCTTAGCGTCTAATCTTTTGGCAACCTGAGATTTCGACGGTTTGGTTTTAATCCTTTTTTTAGGAACAAACAAAGCCTTATCTACAATTTCGATAATCTTTTCGATTGCCTTGTTTTTGTTCATAAGCTGTGTTCTGTTTTCAGAAACGTTCAGGAACAGAAATCCGTCTGCATTGATCCTATTTTTTAATTTATACTGAATACGTTGCTTTTCCTCTTCACTGAAAAATTCCGAATCTGAAACATGCCATAAAACAGTAACGGAAGTTTCTACTTTGTTCACATTCTGCCCTCCTGCTCCGCTGCTGCGAGAAGTTTTGTAAGTCAATTCCGGGCTGAAATCTTTCATTTAGAAGAATAATAAACAAAGATAAAAAGAATAAAGTTTTTATTTTACCGCTTTAATTTTTTCTAATAGTTCCAAGCGGTTTACTTTCCCGTTAGGAGTTCTCGGAATTCTCTCAACGAAAATAATCTCTTTTGGCTTGTGAAATTTTTGTTGAAAAGCAATGTCGGAAACTTGACTGCAAACCTGTTCATGATCCATCAAATGAGATTTTTCAATAATCAGCACGAGTTTCTGGCCTAATTGCTCATCAGGAATCCCAACAAAAACCAATTCAGCGGGAACTATTTTTTTCACCAAAGCTTCCAATTGTTCGGGGAAAATTTTTGCTCCTCCGGAATTAATAATGTTATCAATTCGTCCCAAAAATCTGAATTGATTTTCATTTTTAATTTCGACTAAATCATTCGTCTGTAAAATTCCTGCACTTAACATAGGTGCATCAATTTTCAGACAGTTTCTTTCGTCATTTCCAATTTGTATTCCTTCAAAAACACGAAAAAACTCATCAGATTTGGGATAAATTTCTTTTAATGCAATGTGGGAGAGCGTTTCGGACATTCCATACGTTTCAAAAATCGTAATCTGCGATTGATTTTCAGCTTTTAATTGCTTAAAAATTTTCTTTTTTAATGTCTCGGAAACAGCAGCTCCGCCAATGATAAGTTTTTTGATGAGATGAATTTTATCCAAAGAATTCTCAACCTGTAAAGGCGTCATTGCACAAAAATCTATTTCTTCCTGTAGATCTTTTAAAGGCTGTACTGAAGGCTCTTCAATGTTCAATTTCAATTTTCTTTCCAAAGAACGAACAATCATCATTTTACCCGAAATATATTCTACCGGCAGACATAATAATGCTGAATTGCCTTCTTTCAGATGCAAAAAATCGCAGGTCATTTTTGCAGAATTCAGCATTTTTTGCTTTTCGACTTCAAAAATTTTCGGTGTTCCTGTTGAGCCTGATGTCTGAACTTTTACGGTTTGTGTTTCCTGTAAAAGAAATTCTTTTAAAAACGAAATCACTTTCTTCCCAAACTCATAGGTGGAAGAAAGTGATTGTATATCAATATTTCGAAAATCAATCAACATTTTACATTCTGTTGACGACACCGATTCCTAAAAGTTCAAATAATCTTTTAATGGTTTTGGCAGTCAAATCGGATAAATGAAGCCTGAAATTTTTAATATTCTCATTTTCGTTGTTCAGAATCGGATTGTTCTGATAAAAAGAGTTATAGGATTTTACGACTTCATATACATAATTGGCAACGATGGCAGGCGAAAGGTTTTCGGCTGCTTTAGCAACAATTTCCCTGTAATTGGAAAGTAAAGTAATGAGTTCCTTTTCATTAGAACTAAGCTCAAAATCAGCTTTATAATTTCCCAAATCTCCGGCTTTTTCAAGTAAAGACTGAATCCTGGCATAAGTGTATTGAATAAAAGGACCTGTATTTCCGTTGAAATCGATGCTTTCTGCCGGATTGAAAAGCATTTTCTTTTTTGGATCGACTTTCAGCATAAAATATTTCAACGCTCCTAAGCCAACTGTTTCATAAGATTTTTCTTTGTCTTCTTCTGAAAGATTCTCAAGCTTTCCAAGCTCCTGAGCTTTTTCTTTTGCTGTAATATACATTTCCTGCATGAGATCATCAGCATCCACGACGGTTCCTTCGCGGGATTTCATTTTGCCTTCCGGAAGTTCGACCATTCCGTACGAAAGGTGATAAAGCTGGTCTGCCCAATCATATCCTAATTTTTTCAAAATTTTGAAAAGTACCTGAAAATGATAATCCTGCTCATTTCCTACGGTATAAATCAGCTTCTGAATATTATTATCTTTGAAACGTTCTACGGCAGTTCCTAAATCCTGAGTCATGTAAACCGATGTTCCGTCAGAACGAAGTAGCAATTTCTGATCAAGGCCTTCATCTGTTAAATCTATCCAAACAGAACCGTCATCTTTTTTATAAAAAACACCTTTATTTAATCCTTCCTGAATCAAATCTTTTCCTAAAAGATAAGTATTGCTCTCATACTGAACCTGATCAAATGAAACTCCCAGTCTTTTATATGTTTCTCCGAAGCCTTCATATACCCAGGAATTCATCATATTCCATAGATCTCGAACTTCTTCATCTCCTTTTTCCCAATCTAAAAGCATTTTTTGTGCTTCTAAAATCGAAGGTGCCTGCTTTTTTGCCTCTTCTTCGGAAACTCCCTGAGATTTTAGTTCTTCAATTTCTTTTTTATAATTTTTATCAAAATCGACGTAATAGTTTCCAACAAGTTTATCTCCTTTTAAGCCTGTGGACTCTGGTGTTTCTTGCTTTCCCGATTTTTCCCAAGCCAACATTGATTTGCAGATATGAATTCCACGGTCATTGATAATCTGTGTCTTAATTACCTCATTTCCATTTTCTTTTAAAATCTGAGCCACTGAAAACCCCAAAAGATTGTTACGGATATGCCCTAAATGCAAAGGTTTATTGGTATTAGGGGAAGAATATTCAACCATAACGGTTTGATTCTTTGCTTCTATTTTACCAAAATTACTTTTCAGATTCTCGAAATTCCGAAAGAAAAAAGAATCTTGGATCGTAAGGTTTAGAAATCCTTTGATTACCTGAAAATTTTCAATAAACTCTTCTTGAGAAATTGCTGAACCTATTTCCATTCCTATCAGGTCAGGATTTTTCTTCAACATTTTTACCAACGGAAACATGACTACTGTAAAGTCTCCTTCAAAAGCTGTTTTGTTCTCCTGTATTTCCAGTGAAATATCATTCAGCTGATAGAGATTCTGAATAATTTCAGTGATCTTATTTTTTATGATTTCTTTGATGTTCATTTTGGGAAAATTGCTGCAAATATATGGAAATAAAAAACGATTTGAATTAAATCTTATACACTTGTTTACTTTTATATATTAAGAATTACTCTCCTCATACATTATAAAAAGTTTTAGTTTATCATGAAATAATTAGCTCTCGGGAAACTATTGTAGATACCAGAAATCATTCTCTTATTTTCAATAATATCCACATTTGTTTTACAACAGGCATACCTGTTCGTGCGTTTTTCCATTTCAATATAGCCCAATAAGCTCCTGTAGATAATGTTTTGCCACCTTTATCTTTTCCATTCCAATTGAAATTCAAACTATTTTGAGTATGTTCAAAAACCTTATTTCCATATCTATCATATATGAATATTCCAAGGTCAGTATATCCTCTTAATTTTGAATAATCCCAATAATCATTAATACCATCAGCATTAGGAGAAAAAAAATTAGTAAGACTTATGTTTTCCTGCATTGACAAAAGATTAATTTCCTTTATTATAAAACAACCAGATGGTGCAATAATTTTGACATACACTTTCAAAAGAGATGTTTCGTATTGATCGGGTATTTCAATAATTTCATTAAGTGTAAAATCTTCATAAAATTCATATTTATTTTTCCCATAATCAATGATCGTTTTTGTAAGATCATATTTCCCCTTTCCATCATATTCTGAAATTGGGTATAGTTCGGAAATTATTTCTGCGTTTGGTTTTTCATTAACATATAAACTAGCTTTAATAGTCTCACATAACCCCATTGTTGATGTACAAATTCTATATACAAAACGATCATCCCCAACATAATCTTGATTAGGTACATATTCTAATTCTAAATCTTTTATGTTAACTTTACCATATATTGGTTGAGTTAATATTTCTAGTTTAGAAACAAGTTGGGTTTCATTTGGTGATGAGAATTTTGGTGTAATTATTATATTATTACATATACTACCATAATTTTTTTCAATAACAGTATATGGGCAATGAACTATATTAAAACTATTAGTTGTATATTTTACACCTGAATATGTTAATACACATACATAAATTCCCTCTTCTATGGGTACATAAGTACTATCATTTGCTCCTGGAATATCAATGCCATCTTTTTGCCATTGTATTTTATCAAAGTTGGTATTATTTAATTGTAATAACAATCCTTCTTCTATACAATTTCCATTTAAAGTTATAAAAGGATCATTACTATAACTCACAATACTTCCGGCGTAGCCTGAGTACACATTTACGTATGCTGTTGTCGAACCACCAACAAAATCAACATTTAAACTTTTATCTGATTTTATTTCAATATTTCCTTTAGAATTCTGGATAGTGTGATATTTCCAACCTGTTTTGCCTGTAATATTACTTCCTCCAGTAAGTGGTAATCCGTTAATTGTAATATTAGCATCATTTTCTGTTTTAATTGATATTTTGCTTCTCATATTAATATTACCTATTTTATCTATAAATGGTAAGATAATATTTTTAACATGATAATCCTTATCCAACGGATAGGAAAAAAGCATTGCACTGGTACGTCCAACTTGTGGGACATATCCCCTAGGATCAATTGGTTTATCGTGAAAAGTAGCTAAAAGCTGATAACAATAAATTGGCTTTGTTGCCCTAATGAACATTCCTGAAGTTGGGATTTCTCTATTTTCTTCATTGATAAACGAAGGTTCAGAACCAACAATGAACTTTTTATCAGAATTATATGGCCCAATATAATGTTCTCCCTTATTTAGTGTAAATAGAGGCGTTTGATCATTATTGAAAAAAAGTTGAGTGTTATCTTCAGTAGCGACTATTAATGCTTTTTCCATGAAATAATTTCCTGCAGACATCCCATTAACCAACATATACTCTTTTCCTAGTTTGTCTATTGGCATACTTTGATCTATATTAACACTACCTCCAATATCTCCAGCATCTTGACTTAATAAGTTCCCATTAGTAACAATAATTGATTTATCCGAAATTATTTCTGCGCCAATAAGGTTAGGATCAAAATAATCCATGATTCCGTTTGGATTATTATCTCTTTTTAATGCTGCTACTATGTAAGTTTGATTTTTATTTAGAGTAATATTAATTTCATTATTTATTGATCCATCAGCAAATTTCAATCCTTCACTATAACCAAAGATTTTGATTTTAGTATTATCAGAATATGCTGTTATGCTAGCTTGATAATTCATTGGGTTAGAATTAGCCCCATAAAGAACATTTTGGTCATTAACAATAAAGAATGATTTACCTAAAGCACTCTTGCCCTTTGATGAAATAATCTCAGTATTTATACCCTCATATTTTAAATTAGCATAAAAACTATTTTCTCCAACCAAATGAATACCTGTATTAAGAGGCTTCATAGTATCCCCAATAAATGATGTATAGACTGCAAGCAGATGGCTCCCTTTTCCTAAATCATATTCTACAGGAGTTGATCTACTCAATGTAATCGAATCTAAAAGTTTATTACCATCATAAATATAAACTTTAAATGGTATTGGTTTGTCGGTGGAAAGTGATAAATAGGCATTATTTACAATCGCACCAGAACTAAATATAGGAGGAAACCAATGTTCTAAATCTAACTGAGCTTTTACAAAAACTTGAAAGAAAATAAATACAGTTAAAAAAATACTTTTCATTTAAAATTCTCATTTCTAAGTATGATGACAAATATTGAATAGTTAGCACTAATCAAAGTTAAAGATACAAAACATTGTTTAGGATTATTAAAATAAATAAAAACCGACCCAAAAAGAATCGGTTTTAAATTACAAAAATTTGTTAAAAATTATCTAGCCCAAAATGGAGTAAAACTATTTTTAGTAAATACATCAGTAGCAGTCATATTCGGAACATTATTAGAATTTGATGCATATTCTGAAGTTGGATAAATTAGTCTATTAGGTTTTACTGTTTGAGTAGCAATAGTCGGTAATGGAGTAATAGGATATCCTGTTCTAGTATAATCAAAGAATGATTGTTCCGGATTAATACAAGTTAATGCCAACCATTTTTGAGTCATAATAGCTTCAATTTTATTATCATTAGATCCAGTCCATCCTAGTTTAGGAACTGTATTTACACTTGTTATGTAGACAGCGGAACCGCTTGCTCCTAAATAATTATATGAAGCAGTAATACCAGCCTCAAAATGAGTTTGCGCTCCTGTAAAAATTGTAGGGTATCTAAGTGCTGCTTCCGACAATAAAAATTCCGTTTCAGCCTTTGACAATAAAACGCCCGACTTAGATGATGCAGCTGCAGTAAATGCAGAATTCACAGCCGTACTAGTAATAGTAGTATTATTTCCTAAAATTATCCCTAACCCAAACCGAGATACTGCTCTTGCAGGGGTAGTTGCGGGAGCCCCCGGCTGACCAGGCGTTGCACCTTGTCTTACACCTTCTACATTACTCGTCGATACACCAGTATCATCTGTAGTTTGAATTAAAGTAAACATTCTACCTCTTCTTCCATCAACAATACCATTGAATTTTTGATAAACATCTCTAGTATCCTGTGTAGTTGGTAAACCTGGTACATGCACTGCATTACCATTTAAGGCAATTGCAATATGTTCAGAAGCAGTATATAGATTGTAAGTTTGATTACCTGTCGTAGGCCTTGCTCCTGAACTAAGTACAACCCAATAATTTGTCCATGGATTTTGTTTAGTATCACTTGAGGACGAATATCCTGGATTCAAAGTTACATCGTTAGTAGCAAATGTAGCACCTGCTAATGTACTTAGTTTCTGATCTCTATATGTGGCCATTTCACCAGTAACATTAGACATTCTTAACAAATATCTCAATTTAATTGTATTTGCAAAAGCAGCCCAATTGGACATTGTACCTCCAAAAACAATATCTGCGCTACTAGGATTAGACCCAGCACCTGAATTGATTATTTGAATTGCATTTTCTAAATCGTCAATTGAAGCTTTATAAATATCCTCTCCTTTATCATATTTAGGAGTAAGATTAAATTGTCTTTTAAAAGCTTCTGTATAAGGCATGTCTCCATATAAATCTGTAAGAATTTGTACATAATAAGCTTTCATAATCATTGACATTGCTTTATACTTTGCGTACTCACCAGTTACATCATTATAATCGATAATAGTTTGGAAATTAGTAACATTTCTAAACATTGTATCCCAGATTGTTGCATTATAGCCTGAAGTAATGTTTGGAGTATAATCATCTACAAATGGAGTTCCAAAAGAATATGAATTTCCTGCCAAACTATTCATTTGTATACTTGCAAAAGCATTTAAGTTTCTAGCCTGAATAGCATAAGACCCAGTAAGAGCTCCAGGGAAAATATAGTTTGGACTGACTAAATTTGCATCAACTTTATCAGGATTTATATTAGTATCTAAAAAATCGTTACATGATACATTACCCAGCAAAGTAGCCGATAGCGTCATTATTAATATTTTATTTTTCATTTTTTTTTAAATTAGAAAGTTGCATTTAATTTAAATCCAAATACTCTCGTAGTTGGATATTGAGTTGTAGCAGCAATACCAGACAAATTTCCACTATAATTTGAAGTTTCTGGATCAGCAAAATTTCTATTACTTTTCGCATAGATTGCGATTGGATTTCTTGCATATAAACTTAATGTAAGTCCATTTATAAAAGTAGATCCTAAAATAGATTTCGGTAAGTCATAACTTAAAGTTATTTCTCTTACCTTAAAGAAAGTAGCATCAACAACAAGATTCTCACCTGTTCTTCTGAAATTTGAACCAGTCCAGTAAGTAACAGCTCCCGAATAATCTGCAGAGTAAGCAGCAGTTGTATTAGTGACATAGTTACCATTTATTAATTGTACTGAATTTGGTACTATATATCCATTTTCCCTATCCTGATCCGCCGTCTGCTCAAGACCACCTGTAAATGCTAACAACCCCTTAGTAAAAGAAACAAAACTGCCTCCCTTTCTATAATCCATAACCGCAGATAGAGATAATCCTTTATATTTAAAAGACGTAGTAAGACCCATCGTATAATCTGGATTAACATTACCTAATACAGAAAGAGCAGAATTAATAATAGGTACACCACTTGAGTTAACAACAATATTGCCATTAGGATCTTTAACATATGATGAGCCAACAATTGAATAAAGATTCTGTCCTACTACTCCTGCTATTCCTACCGAAGGAGAACTATATGTAAGTAACGCAACTTGAGAAGCACCACTACGTAATGATTCTAAAACAGATTTTGATTTAGAAAAATACGCTCGTAGATTCCAAGTAAAGTTTTGGGTTTTAATCGGCACAAGACCTAAATCTATATCAAAACCCGTCATTTTAGAATTCCCTATGTTATCTTTGTAAGACGAAAGTCCAGTTGCACTTGAAGGAACAGATGCAATAATTAAATCTTTTGTTTTCGATTGATAAATGGAGCCTTCTAATGTAATCCGGTCATTAAAAAATCCTAATACTGCTGTTAATTCCATACTATTAAAATATTCAGGTTTAATATTAGGATTAGTAACAGATGTATTCAAAATATAAGAGGGAACATTAAAAGGATATCCTGAAGCTACATTCCCTGTAGGATTAATTTCATAAGCATTTAAATTTGCATTGCCAACTCTAGTATAACTTGGTGAAATTTTCATATATGTTAATACATTACCTCCAAAATCAAAAGCCTTGGTAGGAATGAAAGATAACCCTGCAGAGTAATATGGATAAGCTTTATTTTTAAATTCTCCATTTAAATTTGATGAAAACAATGAACTTTGTTCATATCTATATGTACCATTTAAAAATAAATAATTTTTAAATGCTAAATCTAAATTTCCAAAAAATGCATAAGTCCTTGTTCTGGTATTATAATTATCCATATAACCACCATCCTCTTTTACACCAGTATCTGTTGCGAGAGCAAGCGAGCTAACATTATTTACACTATACCATCCTGGAATTATTAATCCTGATCCTCCTACAGATCTAGCTGTAATTAATCTATCTTGAATATTGTTCCCTAAATTAAATTTCAAATTCAAATCATCTGTAATATCGTAGTCAAAGTTCAACATTAAATCTCCGTAATATCTTCTATCAGTATAATTTCTATTATAATAATAAGAAGCGACACCCGGAGAACCAAATGAATTTAAAGAAGTAGTATCAAGAAAAGGCACACCTGTATTAGAATAAGTTACAATACTATTAAAACCATCATTATGATTTTGTTCCTCAGTTTTAGATAAACTAAGATTCCCTGTATAACTTACATTTATATTTTTATTAAACTCATATCCTACCGATACAATTCCATTCAAATATTCAAGTGTTGAATTTAATCTTTCATGCTGTATAGTCCAATATGGGTTGGTTGCATAAGCTGTAAGATACCCTGGAATACCAGAATTTCTATACATCCTAACATCATTTAGAGAGGGCATTTGCAAAAGATCATCATATAATCCTGCATTAGTTTGGTTAACAACTCGACTAATATAATTAAATTGCCCATCAATTCTTAATTTATCAAATTTCTTCCCTCCCTTAAATAAGAAATTATTTTGTTTAAGCCTATCATTTTGCACTACAAAGTCATTATCAATTCTGTTTACTGATAGAAATGCATAAGAATCAGGGCCACCAACATTTAAACTTAACCCATTTTGAAAATTAACCCCATTATTAAAAAATTTTGAAAAGTGATCTTTTACTGGTGCATATCTTGAATAAATAAAACTTCCATCCGTTTGCGGGAGACCAGTCGGAACCAATTGCCCACCCAAAGAACCATTATATGCTGGTCCCCATGATGTATTTTCCCAAGGCACATAATTAGTTCCTCCATAATCTTCATCACTATAGCTTGTATCCTGAACCCCTTTGCCATAACGCGTTTGTATTTTAGGTAACTTAAATACTTGACTGATTTCAACAGCAGAAGTTAAATTAAACTGTATTTTTTCAGATTTTGCACCTTTTTTTGTTGTTACAATTATAACACCGTTCACACCCTGAGATCCGTAAAGTGCAGATCCTTGTAGTCCTTTGATAACATTAATATTCTCAATTGCTTCTGGAGGTAATGCTGCTAAAATTGCAGATGTCGAAATCGAATTATCTATAACTACTAATGCTTGATTGCTACCTGTAACAGATTTCGCACCTCTTAAAACAATATTGTAACTTGGATCCACTGAACTATTTGTATTAGTAATTTTCAATCCAGAGACCTTACCGGTTAAAGCCTGTACTGCACTTGGTGCTGCAGCTTGGTTAAGTTCCTGTGTACTTACCAATTGTTGTGCATTAGTTATTGCATCTACTTTCTTTTTAATACCTAGAGCTCCCGTTACAACAACCTCTTCA
>DAMDNI010000086.1:0-9919 GCA_032083825.1 Bergeyella sp.
GCTTCTGCAGATTCGATTCCGACAAGTCTGGGACAAGAAGATCATGTTTCGATGGGAAGTATTTCCGGAAGAAAATTCAACCAGATTTTAGGAAATTTAGAACATATTCTCGCAATTGAACTTATGTTTGCTGCACAAGGCCTGGAATTCCGAAGACCTGCAAAATGCTCAAAAATTATTGAAGAAAATTTCAGTATTATCCGTTCAAATGTTCAAAAACTTGAAGATGACCGATTAATAGGAGAGGATATTCTGGCTATTGCGGATATGATTAAACAAAGACAATTTATAGTACATTAAAACATGAAAAATCTGCTGGCCATTATTGCGTTTGTCATTTCTGTTTCTCTGTTCGGACAGAATTCTAAAAATGAAAAAATAAAGGAAATATTTAAACTTACAGGTGTTCAAAATATTTCTACACAGATTATGGAACAGTTTATAGGTAATTATAAACAACGCTATTCGGATATTCCCGAAGAATTTTGGACAAAACTGAGAAATGAAATAAAATCAGAAAGTTATCTTAATTTATATATTCCTATTTACGAAAAATATTATACAGAGAAAGATTTAGATGGTCTTTTGATTTTTTATAAATCCGAGACAGGGCAAAAATTAATCAAAACAATGCCATTAGTAATGCAGGAAAGTATGCAAGTCGGGCAAGTTTGGGGAGAAAAAATAGGGAAACAAATCAATCAGCAGCTTGAAAAAGAAGGATATTTAAAATCTCCGCCTCCGCCGTCTAATTAATTTCAGGTTCATAATCCAAAGGGAGAAGATTCCCGATTTTGGTTGAAAGATCGCCCTGGATAATCATCAATTCCGGATCGGAAGAATTGCCGTCAGGATAAATTTCAAATGAATTGCCTTCAAGATAAATATATGAGGTCTGCTGAACCGGCGATGCAGATTTTATCATTTTTGATTTTTTTGCCTTGTAATAATATTTGGGATAATTGACCTGCAGAATATCTTTGAATTTCAGAATTTTTTTGTCATTAAAAATTTCCAGATAGGCTTCAACAGGGATTTTGGTTTTTATAACCGCCATTGCACTTTTCTGAGTGATGCTTTTGGGATTTTCGACCTTTACGATGTGATTGACCCAAAATCCTTCTTCAGAAACCTGATTATAATAAATACTCCGTAAAAAGTGCATAATACTTCCATGGTAAGCATTAATGCGATGTGCCTTTGTAGATATTTTCTGGCTGGTTTCCTTGAAATAAGAAGTTCCGGTATAAGAAACAGTATTGTTGCTGAAGCTGGCTTCAAAACTTAAAAGATTATACTGAATCTGATAGCCTAATAGTTTGTTTTCTATTATTAAAGTGTTGGAAGCTTTTACTTTTAGAATTTTATTTTTCCTGTCATAGGCAAATTTCAGGGTTTTCTGATTCTTAATTTTAACATTCGCCTGATCATAGCCAAGAAACTCATTTAGAAAATATTGAATGTATTTCTGATAAGCTTCACTGGTATAAGGGATGAGTACAACCTCTTCAATTTCCTGAATCCTGTTCATCAGTACTTTTACTTTTTTGCCCAGAACATCCGTGATTTTGACGACATTCGTTTCGTAACCTTCTTTCTGGAATACCAGATTTGCGTTTTTCTGATTGCGTATTTCCACAGAAAAATCTCCTTTTGCATCTGAAACGGTATGAATTTTTGAGCCATCTATATAAATGTTAACTTCAGATACAGGCTTGCCATTCTCTGTTTGTACATTCCCGGAAATGATCTGTGAAGAACAAAAAAAATTTGTTAAGAAAAATAAAATAAGTAATAATCTATTCATTTTACAATACTACTAAAAATATAGTGATAAAAAAACCTTGCTTTTGGGCAAGGCTTTGAAATATTAAGGGTAAATTTCTAGCTGTGTATTGCGACACTGGTCATGCTCAGGCTTCCGCCAATCAGTTCATCATTAAAAAGAGAAAGTTCTTCTGATTTGTTCTTTAAACCTAAAGTATAAATCAACGGAAGAAAATGATCTGGTGTCGGAACAGCGTATTGTAAAAAACTTCCTTGCTTATGGTAGTCAATCAGTTTCTGAAAGTCTCCGTCAAGAAGCCATTGATTCGTTTTTTCTCTGGCTTCAATTGCCCAATCCCAGCCTGCACCAATTGTATTGATATTTCTCCAGTCAATCAGTCTTAAATTATGCACGATATTTCCGCTTCCGACAATGAGGATTCCCTTTTTTCGAAGCTCATGGAGTTTCTGAGCAAGCTCAAAATGATATTGAGGAGGTTTTGTATAATCGATACTCATCTGAATGACAGGGATTTCTGCACCCGGATACATATGTCTCAAAACTGACCAGGCTCCATGATCCAAGCCCCAGCTTTCCGATTCTTCGGAATGAAATGGTTTCAATAATTCTAAGGTTTCATTGGCAAGTTCAGGATTTCCTTTTGCTGGATATTCCACAGCAAAGAGTTCTTTTGGGAATCCATAAAAATCATGAATGGTTTTCTGATTTTCTCCGGAAGTAATAAAAGTACCATCCGTAAACCAATGGGCGGAAATACAGAGAATCGCTTTCGGGGTCTCGATTTTCTGAGCCATATTTCTGAATCCCTGAACAAACTGGTTTTCTTCAATAGCATTCATTGGTGAGCCGTGCCCTAAAAAGAGAACCGGCATTTTGTCAGATTTTGGAAAGGTATCTGAAATGTTTTGTAATTGATTGAGAGTCATATTTGTATCGAAAAGAGCAGGAAATTCTCCTGCTCTCATTCCTTTTTTGCTTTGGTTGTTTCGGCAAATTGTTATTTACGCTTTTACGAATTGTAATTCTCCAGCGATTTTTACATCATCAGAAACCAAAACGCCTCCGGTTTCAAGAGCAGCGTTCCAGTTTAATCCAAAGTCGCTTCTTTTGATTTTTCCTTCAAAAGTAAAACCAGCTTTTGTATTTCCCCAAGGGTCAACGTTAATTCCTCCAAATTCTACTTCTAAAGTTACAGGTTTTGTTGTTCCGTTGATGGTAAGATTTCCGGTTACTTCATTATTCAGAGCAGAAGATTCAAAAGTAATGGTGGGATTTGAAGCTGCATTGAAGAAGTCTTCTCCTTTCAGATGTGCATCTCTGTCAGCATTATTGGTGAAAACTGAATCGGTTTCAATTGTTGCAGTAGTCTTTGCATCCGCAAAAGTATCATCTTCTGCTTCGATCTCCGCATTGAAATTTTTAAACTGTCCTTTCACATTCGAGATCATCATATGTTTTACTTTGAATGTAATTTCGCTATGCGTAGGATCTAAATTCCATTTTGTTGCCATAATAATTGATGTTTATAAGTTAATAATTATAGGGCAAAGTTATGATCCTGAAGAAAGATCTACATTGATGTATGATAATTATTATCGAATACTCAATTCAAACTCACATCCTCAGGAGAATTCGCCCAAAGCAAGAATTCACCACCGAGGTTCTGCATAATTTTTTTCCAGAGGTTTTGGTCGTTTGGAAGCGTGTAATCGAGATTGTAAACATCCACAACCGTCCATGTTTTGCGGTTAATTTCAGATTCAAGTTGTAAAGCTGCCCACCCGGAATATCCGGAAAAAACTTTAATTTCATCAATACTGAGCGTTCCTTCCAAGATAGAAGATGTGATACTCTGGATATCTTCGGTAATATAATATTCGTTATTAATGGAAATAAAATAATCGGTAACAGGATTTCCTTTGGCAATTACAAACGTCTTACTGTTTTCTACCGGCCCTCCTTCATAAATATCTGTACTGAATCCCATAATTTTGCTCACTTTTCTGCTCAGTTCCTTATTCTTTTTGTTCAGGATAAGACCAAAGGCTCCGTTGTTGTTGTGATCGATAATAAGAACCACAGAACGGGAAAAAATATCACCCGAAACATCAGGAGTGGAAATTAATATTTTACCTTTGTAAGTAGAATTCATATTCAAATATAAAAAAATCTATGGAAAACCTTCATGACAAAAGAAAAGTATATGAGAAATTTCAGCTTTTAGAAGATTTTATAAAGGAAAACCCTATAGAGCAATTTCGGGATTGGTTTTTGGAAGCAGAAGAAAATCCAGGGATTTCTGAAGCAAATGCAATGTCTATTTCTACCGTTGAAAATGATGGTTGCCCGCGAACAAGAATGGTTCTTTTGAAAGCGTACACTTGGGAAGGTTTTGTATTTTATACCAATTATAAAAGCAGGAAAGGGAAAGCGATAGAAAGTAACGGAAAAGCCTGTCTGCATTTTTTCTGGCCGGCTCTTGAACGGCAGATTATCATTAAGGCAGATCTTGAAAAATTGCCTGAAAATCTAAGCGATGGATATTTTCATTCAAGGCCGAAAGGTAGCCAATTAGGTGCTGTTGTTTCTCCGCAAAGTGAAATCGTTCCCGATCGCAGGTTTTTAGAAGATAAATTGAGAAGGTTGGAAGAAGAATACCAAAATAAAGAAGTCCCGCGTCCGGAAAACTGGGGCGGATATCTTGCAAAACCTTACGAAATCGAATTTTGGCAGGGCAGGCCGAATCGTCTTCACGACAGGATCATCTATGAGCTTCAGGAAGATTACAATTGGAAAATATCACGGCTCGCACCATAAAAAAATCCTCATCGCAAGATGAGGATTTAAAATTTCTTAGTAGTCTAATTATTTCTTTTTAGCACCAGATACAGCAGTTGCAAGATCAGCACCAGCTTTGAATTTGGCTACTTTTTTAGCAGCAATTTTGATCGGTTTTTTAGTTGCAGGGTTGATCCCTTGTCTTGCAGCTCTTTCAGCTACGGAAAAAGTTCCGAAACCTACTAAAGATACTTTACCATCTTTTTTCTTTAAAGTAGAAGTAACATTAGAAACGAATGATTCAAGAGCAGCTTTGGCAGCAACTTTAGTGATACCTGCATCTTTTGCGATTGCGTCGATTAATTCAGACTTGTTCATAATTGTAATTATTTAAAAAGTTAGTTATGTAATAATAGCAAATATAATACTAATTTCAAATTGTGCAAATTTTTTTTAAATAAATAATGAAAATTTCATCATTTTATACAAAACTGCAAAAATATCGTAATCGTATATTTTGCCAATAATCAGCTTTTCAGCCAACTAAAATTGTGCCAAATGCCTGCTGATAAATGGTTTCTAAATGTGTGTTTGATTTTTTATTTGAATTACGAAATTCTGAATTTAGATTGATTTATGGATGATTTCAATGATATTTTTATTGATTTGTTATTTATTCTGTTATTTTTCTGATATTTAGGTAATTGTGTTTTTCTTGTAAAATTATTATTTGCTGATTATCATTTAGTTTTTTTATAAATTTGTGCCATGCTTATAGAAGTTTTTAAATCTAAAATTCACAGGGTCCGGGTTACAGAATCTGACCTTAATTATATCGGAAGCATTACTGTTGACGAAGATCTTATTGACGCTGCAGGTTTGATAGTTGGGGAAAGGGTATACATTGTAAATGTAAACAACGGCGAAAGGTTCGATACCTATGTTATTAAAGGGAAAAGAAAATCTGGAGAAATCTGCCTGAATGGCCCTGCTGCAAGAAGAGTACAGAAAAATGACATCATCATTATCATATCTTATGCACAGATGACACTGGAAGAAGCAAAAAATTTTCAGCCGAAAATTATTTTTCCTGACGAGAAAACAAATCTTCTTACCTGATAACTTCATCCATTCATCGTATGAAGGAAAATAAATCAAATCCTTTAAAGACTTTCATTACCATTGTTATTTCAATAGCATTTGCTGCATTGTTCATGTGGCTGGCTTTGAGAGGTCTTGATTTTGAAAAGATAAAACAATCTCTTGTAAAAGCAAACTATTTTTGGGTACTGCTTGCTGTCGTTTTTGGATTATTGGCATATTGGTTCAGAGCGGTTCGGTGGAATATTTTATTGGAACCGCTCGGATACAATATATCCAATTCCAATTCGTTGTGGACAATCTCTTTCGGTTATCTGATGAATCTGACTATTCCGAGAAGTGGAGAAGTTGCGCGTGCTACTGCACTTTATGGTGTAGAAGATGTTCCTGTTGACAAATCTTTCGGAACGATTATTCTGGAAAGGATTATAGATTTGGTCTGCATGACAATCTTTTTGGGGATGACACTGATTTTTAAATATGATGCGATCTTTTCTTTCTACAAATTAGCAACAGAGGAAAAAAAGAAAGACCATAAAGCCGAACCGGATTTTTTAGAGAAAATTTTGTCAAAAATTGGCATTTCAGATTTTGAAACTTTTTATTTATATTTAAAAATAGGGATAGGGATTTTCCTGTTGGCAATATTTATTTTGTTGTTTGTTTATAAAAAAGAAAAACTGATTAGTTTTGGGAAAGGCATTTTCCATGGTCTTACCTCAATTTTTAAACTAAAACAAAACGGGAAATTTGTCCTTTACAGTTTACTCATCTGGATCTGCTATTACTTTGCAGCTTATGTAGTCTGTTTTGCGCTTCCTGAAACTTCCGATTTTACATTTGCAGACGGCTTCTTCATTATCGTTGTCGGGACTTTAGGGATGATGGTTCCTGCTTCCGGCGGGATCGGCGCTTTTCATTTTGCATTAAAGCTTGGGGTTTCTGCTTTGTTTCTTTCTATGGGGAAAAGTGCAGCAGAAGGTGCAGAAGTCGGCTTAAGCTATGCGTTTATTTCTCATACAATGCAGATTGTCATTATGCTGGTAATGGGGCTCATTTCTATTCCGATGCTTGCAAAATCAAGAGCAAAAAAGCTGGAGAATAAAATTTCGGAATAAATATTCGGACAGATTGGGCTGCTTTAAAATTGGCTCGTATTACTTTTTCCCCTAACTTTGCACAAACCTAATCTAATGAGTAAAAAGAACACCAAATACATCTTCGTGACAGGAGGTGTGACATCGTCTTTAGGGAAAGGAATCGTTTCCGCTTCTTTAGGACTTCTTCTAAAATCCCGCGGTTTCAACGTCACCATACAAAAGCTTGACCCTTATATTAATATCGATCCGGGAACACTAAATCCTTATGAGCACGGCGAGTGTTATGTAACCGAAGACGGAGCAGAAACCGATTTGGATTTAGGGCATTACGAAAGATTTCTTGATTCCCCGACCTCACAGAATAACAACGTTACTACCGGGAAAATTTACCAGACTGTCATTGAAAAAGAAAGAAAAGGAGATTTTCTTGGCAAAACCGTTCAGGTCATTCCGCATATCACGAATGAAATTAAACGCAGGATTAAAATTCTTGCCAAACAAAATTACGATATCATCATCACCGAAATCGGCGGAACAGTTGGAGATATCGAATCACTTCCTTACATTGAATCTGTTCGTCAGCTGAAATGGGAACTGGGAGAAAAGAATTCAATGGTGATTCATTTAACATTACTTCCTTATTTGGCTTCAAGTGGCGAGCTGAAAACAAAACCTTCGCAGCATTCCGTTCGGTCTTTAATGGAAAGCGGAATTATGGCGGATGTTTTAGTGTGCAGAACCGAACATAAAATCCCGAAAGATCTGCGCGCAAAGCTAGCCCAATTCTGTAATGTAGACATGGGAAATGTGATTGAATGCAAAGATTTGGAAACCATTTATGAAGTTCCGCTCTATCTTCAGAAGCAGGATTTTGATGATGTGGTTTTAAAAGAGTTAGGCTTAAAATCAGACAAACAGGCGGATCTTAAAGACTGGAAAAATTTCCTTAAACGTTATCAAAATCCGAAAAAATCAATTGAGATTGCTTTGGTCGGGAAATATGTTTCTCTTCAGGATTCCTATAAATCCATTGCTGAAGCTTTTATTCATGCAGGAGCCGAACAGGAAACCGAAGTCAAAGTCCGTTGGGTATACAGCGGCGAATTGACCGACGAAAATGTGAAGGAAGCTTTTGACGGTGTTGACGGGATTTTAATCGCGCCCGGCTTTGGAGATAGAGGGATTGAAGGAAAAATTATTGCTGCAAAATATGCAAGGGAAAATAAGGTTCCGCTTTTGGGAATCTGCCTGGGAATGCAGATTATGACCATTGAATTTGCAAGAAATGTGCTTGGATTGGCAAAAGCCAACTCAATGGAATTTGATACTTCTACTCCGGATCCTGTGATTTCATTGATGGCAGATCAAAAAAATGTAGTAGATAAGGGAGGAACGATGAGGCTGGGAGCCTGGAAATGTTCCCTGAAACCAAATTCTAAGCTGGCGGAAATTTATGGTAGTAAAAATATTTCGGAAAGACACCGTCACCGTTATGAATTCAATTCAGAATATCAGAATGAGTTTGAGAGAAACGGTTTGGTTCCGACAGGTTTTAATCCGGATACAAAACTGGTAGAAACTTTGGAGCTTAAAGATCATCCTTTTTATATAGGAGTTCAGTATCATCCGGAATACAAGAGTACGGTGGAAACTCCGCATCCTTTGTTTGTGGCATTTGTGAAAGCATGCTCTAAAAAATAAAAATTTTAAAGTTAGTATATTGAAAAACTTTGTCAGATTTGCCTGGCAAAGTTTTTTGTTTTAACGACTTGTAATGACAAAATGTGGAAGCTTTACCAAAAAAATCAGTATTTTTGTCACCTCGAAATTTTAATGTCCCTTAAGGAACAGATTTTGAGAAAATTGAACTTCATTTAAAATCATTCAGATGCAACAGAACAACGGTTTAGATAAAAACCAGCTGATCAGCTTTTTTATACTTTCATTGATTATTTTTGGTTTTATGTTTTACTTTCAGAACAAGCAGCAGAAAGAAGAAACAGCAAAACTGGCAAAGGCTCCTAAAACCGAACAGGCTGCAAAACCTGTAAATCCTACTAATGCGCCAAATCTCAATAATCAGGTAACTCCGGGTTCTATCTCAACCGTGAGCATCAGGAATGAAGACCTTAATCTTGAATTTTCCAGTTTAGGAGGACAGGTGTCTAAAGTGGAGCTTTTAAAATATAAAGCATACGACCATAAAACCGATAAGGCGGATCTTCCTCTTTATTTGATTAATAAAAATAATTCTTCTTATGGTTTCCAGTTTAAAGATAAATCAGGTAAACTGATCAATACCAAAGATTTGGTTTTTACGCCTTCAGTTTCAGGAAATTCCGTAACGATGACAAGTAATCTAAACGGATCTGTCATTCAGTTCATTTATACCCTTCTTCCTAAATATACTGTTGGTTTTAAAGTAAAAACTCAAGAGCTTTCAAAAATTACAGGAGATTCCAAAGCCGAATTTATATGGGATTACAGTGTAAGAAATGTTGAGAAAGGAAGATCTCAGGAAGAAGCGCATTCAGAATTTTCTTACGCGTTTGACAATTATAATTCTTATGACTATGACGCAAGAACAACAATGGATGAATCCAAAGAAACACTCAACTGGATTGGTATAAAACAGCAGTTTTTTACATCTGTTATCGAAGCCAAGCAAGGATTTACACAATCTTCAGGAAATCAGGAGGCTTTCGGGCAGGGAGAATATTTGAAAAAATTTAATTATAACGGGCAGGTACAAATGGTAGGAAGTGAACTTAATCAGGAGTTTTCTTGGTATTTTATGCCATTGGATTTGCCGTTGCTAAAATCATATGACAAGAATTTTGATGAGATCCTTCCTTTAGGATGGTCTTTCATTGGTTCAATGAACAGGTGGTTTTTTATCCCAATGTACAATTTCATTTCTTCATGGGGATTGGCAGCAGGCTGGGTGATTTTCATCATGACAATTATTGTAAAGCTTATTCTTTCTCCGATCATGTACAAACAGCATAAGCTGAGTGCGATGATGAAAGTAATCCGTCCTGAAATAGATGAGGTTAATGAAAAATTTAAGGATGGGGATGCCATGAAAAAACAGCAGGCCACTATGGAAGTATATCGGAAAGCAGGCGTAAATCAGATGGCGGGCTGTTTA
>DAMDNI010000086.1:9929-11235 GCA_032083825.1 Bergeyella sp.
CGTTTCTTTCCGAATTTTATTGATCTGCGAGGGAAAAGTTTCTGGTTTGCAAAAGATCTTACCGCTTATGACGATTTGATTAAATTACCATTTAAAATTCCGTTTTTTGGATGGGATCACATCAGTATTTTTGCAGTTGCGTGTACCGCTGTAGTTCTGATTTACACCATTATGACCTCAGGAAACATTCAGCAGCCGCAACAAGAAGGTATGCCGAATATGAAAGTGTTGATGTACATTTTCCCTATTACATTCTTTTTCTTTTTGAATACTTCGGCATCGGGTTTATCATGGTATTATTTTGTATCAAATGCAATTAATATTTTGATTATTCTCGTAATTAAATACTGGATTCTTGATGAGAAGAAAATACATGCGCAGATTCAGGCTAATAAAGCCCAGCCGAAAAAGGAAGGGAAGTTTCAGAAAAGAATGCGCGAAATGATGGAAAAAGCCCAGGAGCAACAAAAAATGCAGGAACAACAGAGAAATAAAAAGAAATAATTTGAAATAAATAAAAAGCGGGAATTGAATTTTCTCGCTTTTTTATTAAGTATAGTCTAAACGGAAAGATTTTCTGTGATGTACTGTAGGTCCATATTTTATCAATGCTTCACGATGTATTTTGGTTGCATATCCCATATTTTTATTCCATCCATATTCAGGGAATTCATCATGAAGTTTTATCATGATTTGATCTCTATAGTTTTTAGCAAGAATGGAGGCGGCAGCAATACTCAGTATTTTCGAATCTCCTTTGATAATACATTGATGGGGAATGAAATTATAAGGATGAAAACGGTTTCCATCCACTAAAATAAGTTCAGGCTTGGTTTGAAGTCGGTCTAATGCAAGATGCATGGCATGTATGCTGGCGTTCAATATATTATGCTGGTCGATAAAGGTAGGAGGCAATTCTGCAATAGCAAAATCGATAACATTATCTTTAATGTAGGTGTCCAGTTCTAATCTGGTTTTGAAATTTAGTTTTTTAGAATCATTAACCAAATTTTGCTTAAAATTTTCATTGATAATAACAGCAGCTGCAACAACAGGACCGCATAAACAACCCCGTCCTACTTCATCACAGCCGGCTTCTATATAATTATCCGACCATTTTTTTATCAAATCCATAAAATTTAACTTAAATGTGTGTTTAAGATTGTAAGATTAACAAATTTACCACTTTTTTAACGATTTATTAACGAAAAGTTTGGATGTTTTAATAAAGTTTTGCAAATTTGTCCCAATGAAAAATTTAATTTGATATGAAGAAACTAACAACAAGCGTTTTAGTAGTTGTTTT
>DAMDNI010000087.1:0-3452 GCA_032083825.1 Bergeyella sp.
TTGGATTTTAATTTAATATTTCATGAAAGTAGATATATTAGCAATTGGCGCACATCCTGACGATGTTGAATTAGGATGTGGCGGAACAATTGCGAAACTGATTTCTGAAGGCAAAAAAGTAGCTATTGTCGACCTCACCAAAGGAGAATTAGGAACCAGAGGAACAGAAGAGACGCGAAGAAAAGAGGCTGAAGATTCCGCGAAAATTCTCGGCATTTCTGCGAGAGAGAATCTTGGAATGAAAGACGGATTCCTGCAGAACTCTGAAGAATATCAATTGAGAATTGTAAAAATACTTCGTAAGTATCAGCCCGAAATTGTTCTCGCTAACGCCATTGATGATCGTCATCCTGATCATGCTAAAGCTGCAAAACTTGTTTCTGATGCATGTTTTCTCTCAGGGTTAAGAAGAATTGAAACTGAATATAATGGCCAGATTCAGGAAATTTGGAGACCAAAACAAATTTTTCATTACATCCAATGGAAGCACATCAATCCTGATTTTGTAATTGATATTTCTGAATTCATGGAGAAAAAAGTAGAAGCATGTCTGGCATATCAGACGCAGTTTTATAATCCGGATTCCAAAGAACCGGTGACGCCAATCGCAACAAAAGACTTTTTAGAAAGCCTTACTTACAGAGCTCAGGACTTGGGAAGATTATCCGGAGTTGCCTTTGCAGAAGGCTTTACAACAGAAAAATTGATTGCTTTCAAAAATTTTGAAGGAATTATTTTATAGTTTTAGGAAAAGTACTATATTTGCATCCACAAAACGGTGATTGTAGCTCAGTTGGTTAGAGCGTCGGATTGTGGTTCCGAAGGTCGTGGGTTCGAGACCCATCATTCACCCTAAAAACATCTTGATTTTCAAGATGTTTTTTTGTTTTTGTTCTACCGTTTTTTCACCCATTTTTTGATTTTTATTTTCCTGAAATCCAAATTTTATTAAATTCGGTATCAGAAACACAAAGATTGAAAAAACAGCCTCTTCTCATATGCTTTATGAGTCTGGTTCTTGGGATATTTTTTCAGGAATACTTTTCTATGCAAGAACAAAGTCTTTTTGCAAGTGTAATTGTATGTTTGTGTGCTAATTTTCTTGTTTATTCCAAATCTTTTTTCATTCAGAAAATCCGTTCCGTATTCATTGCTTTATTATTTTTTTCGTTCGGTGCACTGCTGCATTTTTATCATTCAGAAAAGCCGGATTTGCCTGCTTTTTCAAAAAATGGTGAATATATTTTTGCTTTGGATAAAAAGCTCAACTCGAATGTGAAAAACAGAAGATATGTGATCTCTGTTAAAAATTCGGAAAGAGAATATTTGAGTGTACTTTCGGTTCCGAAAAATGTAAAGGAGTTGGATTTTGAACACATTTACAGAGCAAAACTCTGGATAAATCAGCCTGATAAACTGGATAATGATTTTCAATTCGATTACGGGAAATATCTTTCCAGGCAGGGTATTTATTTACAAAGTTATCTTCCGAATGATTATGAAACAGCAGAAAATAGAAATCTGAATTTCTTAGAAAAAATAAAACAAAACAGGCTCGAATTGCTTCATAAAATTGACAGTTCGGGAATGTCGGCAAATACAAACAATTTTTTAAAAGGAATTATCCTTGCAGACCGAACAGAAATGGATCAGGCTTCCGTTCAGGATTTTAATAAATCCGGGCTGGTGCATTTTCTCGCAATTTCAGGAACTCATATTGTGATTATTTACTGGCTCATTATGATTATTCTTGAAAATTTGTTTTCCGTAAATTATAGGAAACAAAGTATTATACTGAGCTTGCTGCTGATTTGGCTTTTTGCAGTTTACATTGGGTTTGGAAGTTCTGTTGTTCGTTCCTGTATTATGATTACGGTTTACTATCTTTATATTATTCTACAAAGAAAGCCGGATCTGCTTCATTCCTTGTGTTTGGCTGGGTTAGTTATTTTATTTCTTAATACCCAACAGCTTTTTGATGTTGGTTTCCAACTGAGTTTTCTGGCAGTTTTCGGTATTTTCTTGTTAAACCAGCCAATTCTTGATTATTTCCCTGTTCCTAAAAACTGGTTTCAAAAACTAATTTTTAATACGGTTTCTATCTCAGTTTCTGCGCAGCTGATTACTTTACCCTTAGTACTTTATTATTTCCACCAATTTTCATGGATGTCAATTCCTGCAAATCTTTTGATTATTCCGTTTTCAGAAATGATTATTGTTTTTTCTTTGCTGATGACTTTGCTGTTTGGTTTCGGGATTAATATTGGTTTTATCACGCAATTGTATGATAAAATGACATATTTTCTTCTCAAAATAATACATGGGTTTGCAGATCAGGATTTTGCATTCTATAAAATGATTCCGATGAATATCGTCGAAACCTTTATGTGCCTGATTATCGTATTCAGCCTGAGGTCTATTCTTATAAAATTTAGTCCGAAATCTATTTCGAGAACAACGGTTCTTGTTGTTTTGTTTGTTGCAGCAAGGCTTTTATTTACTCTAAATGAAAATCGTAAGAATGAAATTGTAGTTGCAAAATATTTTAAAGATAACGCCATTATTCAGAAAAATAAATCTGAAGTCAAAGTTTTTGTTCATCAAAACAGCAATATTGAAAAAATCCGCAAAAATATTATTGAACCTTATCTAACTTCAATAAGAACAGATAGATATAAAGAGTTTCAAATAAATAAAACCGTAATTTATATTGAAAATAAACAGTATAACTTGAAAAATGACTGATGTTGTCTAAGCATGAAAATGTTTAAAAATTGAGCATTTTTTTCTCTGCTTTTTGGAGATAAATTAAAGAATAACGTGTTTTATTATACTTTTCTTATTTAGAAGTATTACAAACTATTGAATTGTGACAAAACTCACTTTTACAGTAGGCTCACATTTTCTAAATTTGTGAACCTTATCTATTTAAAAAAATACTATGTCGGGATTTTTCAATTCTACCATCGGTAGAAAGTATGCTATGGCACTATCGGCGATGTTTCTGCTGATATTTTTGATTATGCACGTTTCCGTGAATATGATTTCTATTTTCAGCGAATCTGCTTTTAATAATGCTTCGTATTTCATGGGATACAATCCTTTGGTGCAGTTTCTGATGCAGCCAATTCTTGTTTTTGCGGTAGTCTTTCATTTTGTGATGGGATTTGTTCTTGAAATAAAGAATAATAAAGCAAGACCTGTAAAATATGCGGAAAACAGTGCTTCAAAAAACTCTACCTGGATGTCAAGAAATATGATTATTTCCGGTGCTGTAGTTCTTGCATTTTTAGCTGTGCATTTTTATGATTTTTGGATTCACGAAATGACATATAAATATGTTCCCGGACATGGAGATCCTTCTGATGCAACTAGATTTTGGGAAGAACTTCACGCAAAGTTTGCTGATGTTTGGAGGGTTATTTTATATGTAATTTCCTTTATTTTATTAG
>DAMDNI010000087.1:3462-11172 GCA_032083825.1 Bergeyella sp.
GCATTATTTCATTTCTTTTTTAATGCACCACTTTTTAATTAATAGTTTGTTCAATCTATTCTCTAAAATATAATTCATGAGCACATTAGATTCAAAAATTCCGGCTGGTCCTTTAAAAGACAAATGGAAAAATCATAAAGATCATATGAACCTTGTAGCGCCAAACAACCGTGACAAAATTGATGTTATCATTGTTGGAACTGGTTTAGCTGGTGGTTCTGCTGCAGCGACTTTAGCGGAGCAAGGCTATAATGTTAAAGCATTCTGTTATCAGGATTCTCCAAGAAGAGCGCACTCGATTGCAGCTCAAGGAGGAATTAACGCAGCCAAAAATTATCAGGGAGACGGGGATTCCACATATCGTCTGTTTTATGACACCATCAAAGGCGGAGATTACCGCGCAAGAGAAGGGAATGTTTACAGGTTGGCAGAAGTTTCTGCAAATATTATTGACCAGTGTGTTTCTCAGGGAGTTCCTTTCGGGCGTGATTACGGTGGCCAATTGGACAACCGTTCTTTTGGTGGAGTTCAGGTAAAAAGAACTTTTTATGCAAAAGGCCAGACTGGCCAGCAGCTTTTGTTAGGCGCTTATTCCGCAATGAGCCGTCAAATCGGGAAAGGGAGAATCAAAATGTATAACCGTCACGAAATGCTGGATTTGGTAATCGTCGACGGAAAAGCAAGAGGAATTATTGCAAGAAATTTGGTAACGGGAGAGATTGAGAGACATTCTGCACATGCAGTCGTAATTGCTTCCGGAGGTTACGGAAATGTATATTTCCTTTCTACCAATGCAATGGGGTCCAATGTTTCCGCAGCATGGAAAATTCACAAAAAAGGAGCGTATTTCGCAAATCCTTGTTATGTACAGATTCACCCGACTTGTATTCCTGTTCACGGAACGCAGCAGTCTAAGCTGACATTGATGTCCGAATCTTTAAGAAATTCCGGAAGAATCTGGGTTCCTAAAAATATAGAAGATGCTATCGCAATTAGAGAAGGGAAATTGAAAGCAGAAAGTATTCCTGAAGAAAACAGAGACTATTATCTTGAAAGAAGATATCCTGCATTCGGAAACTTGGTTCCGAGAGACGTAGCTTCAAGAGCTGCAAAGGAAAGATGCGATGCAGGTTTCGGAATCGAAAATAATGATACTAAAGAAGGTGTTTATCTTGACTTCTCCACAGAAATTATCAAAAAAGGTAAAGAATCAGCTTTAGAAAAAAATATTCATAATCCTTCGGACAAGCAAATCTATGATTTAGGAAAGGCATGGGTAGAAGAAAAATACGGAAACCTATTCCAAATGTACGAAAAGATTACCGCTGATGATCCTTATATAACCCCGATGAAGATTTATCCGGCAGTTCATTACACCATGGGCGGAGTTTGGGTAGATTATAATTTGCAATCTACAATTCCTGGATGTTTTGTAATTGGTGAGGCCAATTTCTCAGACCACGGAGCCAACAGATTGGGTGCTTCTGCTTTGATGCAAGGTTTGGCAGACGGATATTTTGTACTTCCTTATACAATAGCAGATTATCTTTCAGCAGATATCAGAACAGGAAGAATCCCAACAGATAATGTTTCTTTCGAAGAAGCTGAAAAAGGAATTCATGAAAAAATAAATTTCTTCCTAACGAATAAAGGAACACATTCAGTAGATTATTTCCATAAAAAATTAGGACACATTATGTGGAATAAAGTTGGAATGGGAAGAACGCCTGAAGGTTTAAAAGAAGCCATTAAAGAAATTGAGGAAGTAAGAAAAGACTTCTGGCAGAATGTAAAAGTTCCGGGAGAAGCAACAGGAATGAACACTGAATTAGAAAAAGCTTTCCGTGTTGCAGATTTCTTAGAATTAGGACAGTTAATGGCTATTGATGCTTTAGAAAGAAATGAATCTTGCGGAGGGCATTTCCGTGAAGACCATTCTACGCCGGATGGAGAAGCCGAAAGAGATGACGTAAATTACAAATATGTCGCAGCTTGGGAGTATAAAGGAGACGATATCAACGCTTCTGTCATGCATAAAGAAGATCTGGTTTACGAAAACATCGAAGTAAAAGCAAGAAGTTATAAATAATCTCCAATAAAAAGTAAGAAAATGAGTGCTAAAAAAGGACTAAATCTGACTCTAAAAATTTGGAGACAGAAAAATAATAAAACAAAAGGGCAATTCGAGATTTATAAAATTTCGGACGTTTCTACAGATTCCTCTTTCCTTGAAATGCTGGATATTCTAAATGAGAATTTAGTAAACGAAGGAAAAGAGCCTGTTGCTTTCGACCACGATTGCCGTGAAGGGATTTGTGGGATGTGTTCTCTTTACATCAATGGTAGAGCACACGGCCCGGATACAGGAATCACGACTTGCCAGCTTCACATGAGAATGTTCAAAGACGGCGAAACCATTACCATAGAACCTTGGAGAAGCGCCGCTTTTCCAGTAATTAAAGATTTAATGGTTGACAGAAGTGCTTTTGACAGAGTGATGGCTGCAGGAGGATTTATTTCCGTCAATACTTCAGGAAATACAACTGATGCCAACAGTATCCTTATTCCAAAAGAAGATGCAGACAAGGCAATGGATGCCGCAGCTTGTATCGGGTGCGGAGCTTGTGTAGCAACTTGTAAAAATGGTTCAGCGATGCTTTTCGTTGGGGCAAAAGTTTCCCAATATGCATTGCTTCCACAGGGAAGAGTTGAAGCAAAAAGAAGAGTTCTGAATATGGTAAAAGCAATGGACGAAGAAGGTTTCGGAAACTGCTCTAATACGGGAGCCTGTGAAGTAGAATGCCCGAAAGGAATCTCTCTGGAAAACATTGCAAGAATGAACAGAGAATACTTTACTGCAACTTTAGATACGAAATAATTGTATTTTTTAATAGTTTAATCAGAGGCCTCTTTTCCGGAGGTCTTTTTTATTGTTAAATGTTTCACAATTTGTGGGAATAAATTTTTTCAAAATCCGTGAATAGTGTATTTTTGCCCCAAATTTATAATTAAAATGAAAAAATATTTTTTAGTACTTCTATTGGCACTTTTTGCAGTGTCATGTTCTAAAAAAGTAGAAGTAAAAGGTAAAGTTACCGGAGGTTCTCCATTAGAAAGAATGGAATTCATTGAAGCTTCAGGTGTAGGCACGTTACCTTTGGCCAATATAGGATTGGATAAAGATGGAAATTTCTCAGGAAGCTTTGAAGCTCCGAAAAGCGGAATGTATCTTATCAATTATGCAGGCAACCAGGCTTTTGTTTATCTGAAAGGAGGGCAGGAGTTTAACTTTACTGCAAACGCATTCAATTTTGCTGAAACCATCAAAATTGCAGGAGATGCTCAGAAAAATAATGATTTTATAAAAGAAACACAGAAATTCGTTTCTACGTATGCTTCCAAAATCAATATGGGAGGTCTTTTAGCGAAAAATGAAGCAGAATTTTTAAAAGAAGCTCAGAAAATCAAGGCAGATCTTGAAAAAAATATTGACGATACGGCAAAAAAAGTTAGCCCGGACAGTGATGTAGTCAATTTCAAGAAAGATGAAGTTACAGCAAGTATTTTGGGATTGCTGAGCCAGTATGAGATCAATCATCCTATGGCTACTCAGAATCCGTCGTTCAAAACTTCTCAGAATTTTAAAGATTATGTGAAATCTTTGGAAAAAGACAATGATAAATTGGTGAAAAATCAACCTATTTATAGAAATTATCTGCTTAATAAATTATCTTCCGATTATCAAACATTTGCCAATAACAATAAAAGCAATCTTGAAAAATCTACCAATTCCGAGCTGTTTGCCAAATTTTTAGATACAAGAAAAGACCTTTCCCAAGTTTCAAAAGATTATCTGCTTGCATTCATCATGGGGCAGTATGATATCAATCCGTCTCTTGACGCAAAAGGAAAAGAAAAAATAGCAAAGCTTATCGAAGAAAAAATTAAAGACAGCAACGTCAAAAAAGATCTTGAAAGAGTTCTTTTCGTTGTTTCCGGTCCTAAAATCGGTGAAGCTGCAGATGATAACGGCTTGATCAAACAAGATGGTAAAACCTTCAAATATGCCGATGTAAAAGGGAAACCAACACTATTAATGTTTTATACTTCTTGGAATCCTTATATCAGCGAATCTACCGTTCCTGTACTGAAAGAGATTTCTAATTTTTATAAATCTAAAATGAATTTTGTTTTCATCAACCTTGATGATACCAAAGACCAGTTCGTCAAAACAAGCAACGCTTTATTGAAAGGTTTACCGGGAAGCAATGTTTACGCAGAAGGCGGCATCAACTCAAAATTTGCTAACAAATGGGGAATTTACTCCTTCAAAATGCCAAGCTATATTCTTCTTGACAAAGACGGAAAAGTGGCAAGCAAATTTTTCTTCAGACTTGGAGATCAGGAAATGGTTGCGGAGCTTGACAAGTTGACCGGCCTAAAAGCACCTTCAGCAAATCCTAACCCTGCTGTTTTGCAGAACGATCTTTTCAAAGCTCAGGAAGCTCCAAAAGAGCCTGCAGCGAAATAATAATTTTTTTAAAATATTTTCTAAAAAGCCTTGTCAAAATATCTGGCAGGGCTTTTTGCTGAACAATCTTTGGCAATTAAAACATTATCTTTGCAAATCAAAATAAAGGAATGAAAAAGAAAAAGAACCTTATTCTTGAAAATATCATGCTTACTTCTGCAGGAGCGAAAGGTGTGGCAGTCGGAAGAACTGACGAGGGCAAAACCGTTCTGGTTTCAGGTGCAGTTCCCGGAGATCGCGTCAATGCAAGAGTGAAGAAAGCAAAATCCAGATATTTCGAGGCTGAAGCAATAGAAATCCTGGAAAAATCTCCTTTCCGTATAGATCCGAAGTGCAGGCATTTTAGCGTTTGCGGAGGATGCAAATGGCAGAATTTAAGCTACGAGAAGCAGCTGGATTTTAAAAATGAAGAAGTGTTCAACAATATCAAAAGAATCGGCGGAATAGAAAACTTTGAATCGCTGCCGATCTTAGGCTCTTCAGAACAGTATTTTTACAGAAATAAAATGGAATTTTCTTTTTCTAATGCGCGTTGGCTTACTGCAGAAGAGGTGAATTCTGTAGAAAATATTAATGATAAAAATGCACTCGGATTTCATATTCCCGGAATGTGGAGCAAAATTCTTGATCTGAAAGAATGCTTTCTGCAAGAAGATCCATCCAATCGAATTCGGCTGGAAGTAAAAAACTATGCGCTTGAGAATAATCTCGATTTTTTTGATGTAAGAAATCAGGAAGGATTTCTGCGTACTTTGATGATGCGCCAAAATTCCAATGGAGAATGGATGGTTTTATTCCAATTGTATAGGGAAGAGAAAGAGAATCAGGAGAAATTATTTAACCATCTTTTAGAGAATTTTCCTCAAATCAAAACTTTACTTTTTGCCATTAATCCGAAGCAGAATGATTCCATTTATGATCTGGATATCCAGACTTATTTTGGCGAAGGTTTCCTGATGGAAGAAATGGATGGTCTGAAATTCAAAATAGGACCGAAATCATTCTTTCAAACCAATTATAAACAAGCTTTGGAATTGTATAGGAAAACTTTAGAGTTTGCAGATTTGAAAGGTGATGAAATCGTTTACGATTTATATACCGGAACCGGGACAATTGCTCAATATGTTGCCAGAAATGCAAAACAGGTAATCGGGATAGAATCTGTTCAGGAAGCTATTGATGCTGCCATAGAACACGCCAAATTAAACGGGCTGGAAAACTGTACATTCTATTGTGGCGATATGAAAGATGTCTTTACTGAAGAATTTTTACAAAATCATCCGAAAGCAGATGTTCTCATTACCGATCCTCCAAGAGACGGAATGCACCAAAAAGTAGTCGAGCAGATTCTGAAGCTCGCTCCGCAAAGAATTGTGTATGTAAGCTGTAATTCGGCAACGCAGGCAAGAGATTTAGCTTTAATGAAAGAGATGTACGATGTCGTGAAGATTCTTCCGGTAGATATGTTTCCGCAAACGCATCACGTAGAAAATATCGCATTATTAGAAAAGAAATAAATAAATTTGAACAGAATAAATTTTAAAATGAAGAATTTGAGAGCCGTTTTTCTATTGATAGCCGTTTTATTGGGGCAGCAGATTTTTGCTCAGGAAAAAGATTCCGTAAGTGTAAAAAGTGATACCCTCAAAACAAAAAAAGACGATAAAAAGAAAAGCCCGATCAAGCCATATAAAGAAGTTATTACGGATAAGGCAGTCTCTGACACAGGTATTTTTACGGTTCATAAAATTGAAGATAAATATTATTTTGAAATTCCGGATGCAATGCTCAAAAAAGAGTTTTTGCTTGTCACAAGACTTACGAAAGCGGCGGCAGGAATGCGCTCCGGAACTTCCGGATATGCTGGTGATCAGATTGGGCAGCAAGTGATCGCATTCGAAAAAGGCCCTAAAGATAAAATCCTTCTGCGTTCTATTTCTTATGTAGATTATGCGAAAGATTCTACGTCGGACATGTATAATTCCGTAACAAGGAATAATGTGCAGTCAATCATTAAAGCTTTCGACGTAAAAGCATATGGTGTTGAAACAAAATCTTCGGTTATTGATGTGACGGATCTGCTGAATTCTGACAACGAGGTCGTTTCTTTTTCCGTTCGCTCGAAAGAAAGTTTCAGAGTAGGAAACTTCCAGAAAGATATGTCTTTTGTGAATTTTGTAAAATCATTCCCAACTAATATCGAAATCAATACAACTAAAACTTTCGCAAGATCAGCAGGAAGAAGTATTGGTTCTGGAGAAGATAAAAATGCTCCCAAGATCAGTGGAAATTATACGGTAGAAATCAATTCTTCATTTGTCCTTTTGCCCGAAAACAAAATGCAGCAGAGATATTTTGATGAAAGAGTAGGATATTTCAATGTTGGATATACTGATTTTGATCTTGATCCTCAAGGGGTAAAGAAAGTTTCTTTAATTAAAAGATGGCGATTGGAGCCAAAACCTCAGGATTTAGAAAAATACAACAGGGGAGAATTGGTGGAACCTGTAAAGCCGATTGTTTTTTATATTGATCCGGCAACCCCGAAAAAATGGATTCCTTATTTGATTCAGGGAGTGAATGACTGGCAAAAGGCTTTCGAAAAGGCAGGATTTAAAAATGCTATTTATGCTAAACTTCCCGATCCTAAAATAGATACAGAATGGAGTTTGGAGGACGCAAGATTTTCAGCGATCGTTTACAAACCTTCCGATGTTCCTAATGCTTCCGGGCCTTCAATCGCAGATCCGAGAACAGGTGAAATATTGGAAAGCCATATCAATTGGTATCATAATGTTATGATGCTTCTGAGAAACTGGTACTTTATTCAGGCTGCTCCCAACGATTTCAGAGCCAGAAAAATGGAATTTGATGACAAATTGATGGGTGAATTGATCCGTTTTGTTTCTTCACATGAAGTGGGGCATACTTTAGGATTGCTGCATAATTTTGGTTCAAGTTCCACTGTTCCTGTAGAAAAGCTGAGAGATAAGAAATGGCTGGAGAAAAACGGCCATACTCCGTCAATTATGGATTATGCAAGATTTAACTATGTTGCGCAGCCGGAAGACAATATCGGAGAATCCGGAATTATGCCGAGAATCGGAGATTATGATGACTGGGCAATTGAATGGGGATACAGGAGGTTTAATAAGTATAAAACACCAGAATCTGAAAAA
>DAMDNI010000088.1:0-10985 GCA_032083825.1 Bergeyella sp.
TTTTTGTTCTAAATTGATTTTTTTCTGCTCAACCAAATCCAAAACCGCGCACGCAATGTGGAATTTGAAGACACTAAGCATCGGAAGTTTTTTTTCCGCATTTTTGTTGTTGTATTCAAAAGAAAAATCAATTCCGGTGACAGAAACTGCAACAGTAGCATTTTTACCATCTGTAATGGAATCTATTTTCTTGTTTAAGGAAGACTTCTGCGCAAAAACGAAAAAGGGCAGAAGCAGGGTAATGAGAATTGATTTGTGCATAATTTAAGAATAAAAAATCCTCTCATTTCTGAAAGGATTTGCAATTTAAGATTTTATATCCAAATTATTTGATTTCAAAGCTTTGAAAATTAAAACCGCCGTCTTCGAAGACAAAGCGTAATTTGTTTTTACCTTTTTTAAACTTAATATTTTTTGCGGAAACCGTTTTCCATATTTCATTTCCGCCGGTTGAAGGAAGCGTGATTTTGGCAAGCTCTTTTCCTGATTCGTCGGTAATTTTGATTTTTGAATCTTTTGCAGAATTTGCATAATTAATATTGATGGCAGAATTTTTGTCAGTTTTGCTCTCTACCGTGAACTGAAGCCATTCTCCTGACTCTATTTTACCAACATAATAGATGTTTTCTTTTGTTTTATAAATGTCAACTCCATCATTTCTGAGCTGGTTGCCAGAGTTCCAGTCGGAACGCTGATCGGGATCGCTCACCCAAAGATTAATGAAATCTTTATCCTGATAAGCTGAACCTATTCTGCCCAAATCGTATTCATAAGCATTTATTTTCCCCGGAATATTATGATTTTTAAATGGTTTTGTAGAATTATCTGTAGTCTGGCGAAACATAGCGTCAATGACATCATGTTTTATTTCAACATTCTTCAGCTTGTAATTTTCAGCAATCTGCATCAAAGCTTTTTTTGAAAATTCTTTAGAAGGTTTTTCGCCGCCGTTGCTCCAGTAATCTAGTAATTTTTGATATTCGGGCGTAATTTTCACATTGGTAACTCCAGCAATATTGTCAATTTTTTTCATCGGCCAGAAAGCATATCCAATATTATGTTTATCCATTAATTGAATCACTTCCGTAAACCAAACATTTGAATTTTCCCCGGTTTCTCCGAGCCAGATCGGAATATTGTATTTGGTTCTGAGGTCTAATGCATTTTGAATCGTAGCTTCATTGTTATAACTCCAATATTTGTGAAAACTGAATGCCATGTTATTATCCCAAAGCGGAATTAAACCGTTGTAATTGTTTCCCCAACCGTTTCCTTCAAGGATAATTATATGCTTTTTGTCAACCTGTCGGATTGCTTCTGTAATTTCTTTTTGTAATTTCCAGAGTGGGGCATTGGACATCTCATCGGTTCCATTCGGATTTTTACCTGTGAAATTGATGTTGGGCTCGTTGATTAAATCGTAGCCTCCAATCCAAGTTTCGTCTTTGTATCGTTCCGCAAGTTTTTTCCAAAGCGCAATTGTTTTTTTCTGATTTTCTTCGCTTTCCCAAAGAGAAGGTTTTGATTTGTCGTTGTCGGAAATATTCACATCATTTCCTTGTCCGCCTGGCGCAGCATGAAGATCAAGAATTAAATATAATTTGTTATCTGCACACCATTTCAGCAAATCGTCGGTCATTTTAAAGCCTTCTTCAAGCCATGTATTTTGTCCTTTTACAGGTTCTTTTTCAATAGGAAGGGTGTACAAATTGTAATGCATCGGAAGCCTTATTGAATTGAATCCCCATTTTGCAAGAGAATCGATATCTGCTTTTGTAATTCCGTTTTTAAGATAAGCTTTATAGAAATCTTCCATTCCGTCTTGCCCTGCCAGCTCAGCTATTTTTTGTTTAATCTGATATTGCGGGCCGGCAAATTCTGCCGTTTTCAGCATATAGCCTTCCTGAAGCATCCATCCGCCCAATCCAAGACCCCGAAGCTGAATATTTTCTCCTTTTTCGTTGACGATTTTCTGTCCGTCCACTTTCAAAAAACCTTGCGAAAAAGTAAATTGCGAAAACAAAAGAACAGATGCGATAATAATTTTCTTCATGCTAAATTTTTTTTCCTATAAAGATAAAGAAATATTTTCTATATTGTCTCAAAATGAGATTTTAAAATTTAATCCTTCAAAAACTCTATAATTTTTGAGGTAAGATAGTTTCGTTCTTCAGAGTTTGCATCGTCATCCATACTGCTATGATTGATGTTTGAATAATCAACAGTGATATTGTATTTCTTTAATTCTTCACCATTCGGAATCACACCTTCGTCCGCAGGATAATCATTGGAACGAATGGTAAATATCCGTGGTTTCAAAACCCGTGGAAGTTCCATTCTTCTGTTGTCAAGTGAAATGATTTTGTCAACCAATTTCGGATGCTGATGTGCAAACAAGACAGTCATATCTCCGCCGTTAGAATGCCCGATTAAAACTAATTGCCCATATTTTAAATCCGGAAAATTTTCTTTCATTTTTTGAAGAACAAAAAGAATATTCTCTGAGCCGCGTTCCCAATTTGGTCTTCTTGTGATCTGGAGCTTTCCTTCCATTGCAAGAAGTTCATCTGTTGGAAGCTCATGCTGAATACTGACGACAAAATAACCTTGTTTTGCAAGAAATTCTGTGAGGTAAGAATACACCAAATAATCACCTCCTTTGTTCTGACCATATCCATGGCTGAAAATAATCGGGATTTTATTGACTGTCTTTTTGTTGGAAGGCTGAAAAACGGCAACCGGAATTTTACGATTTCTGATGTTATCCAACCAAGTTAATGTATCGAGTTTAAAGTTTTTTGATGTATGTTTTTCTGTTAATATATTTGGTTTGCAGGAATTTAAGATTAAAATGATTCCCAAACATAATATAAAAAAAATCGTTGCTTTATGTAGTGATAAAGCAATTTTATACTTTTTCATACAGACTTAGATCAGCTAATGAGTTTCATGATTTCCAATGCCACTTTCAAAGCTTCTGTACCATCTTCTAAAGAAACTTCTACATTTTTGTCTTCATTAATGGCATCTGCGAACGAATTAAGCTCATCAAGAATAGCATTATTCGGCTGGATGTCAGGATATTCAAACAAAATCTGGTTTTTCTCTCCATCAGCATTTTCAATAATCATGTCAAAATCGGACGGGTTTTCCGGTGCTTCCTTCATTCTGATTACTTCTGCTTTCTTTTCAAGGAAATCAACGGAAATGTAAGCATCCTGCTGGAAAAATCTAGATTTCCTCATGGCTTTCATGGAAATTCTTGAAGTGGTAAGATTGGCAACACAGCCATTTTCGAATTCAATTCTTGCATTGGTAATATCAGGAGTTTTGGAAACTACACATACTCCGCTTGCGTGAATATTTTTTACTTTAGATTTTACAATACTCAATAGAATATCCAGATCGTGAATCATTAAATCCAAAACGACCGAAACATCTGTTCCGCGCGGATTGAATTCTGCCAGCCTGTGAATTTCAATAAACATCGGATTCTGAATATACTGCTTCGTAGCAATGAAGGCCGGATTGTACCTTTCAACATGACCGACCTGAGCTTTTATACCATGCTCACGACATTTATATAGAATTTCCTCTGCTTGTTGAAGGGTTTGGGTTACGGGTTTTTCAATAAAAAAATGAAGACCTTTTTCGATCGCTTTCAACGCATAATCATAGTGATAAAGAGTTGGGGTTACGATATCAAGCATATCAATCTGCTTCAGCAGATCATCAAGATTTTCAAAATATTTATAACCGAATTCGGCTTCCAGCTTTTTACCGTTTTCGATATCTTTATCATGGAATCCTATTAATTCGTATTTATCTGATTGATTCAAAAGTCTTAAGTGAATTTTTCCAAGGTGTCCTGCACCTACTAAACCTGCTCTCAGCATAGAAAATTTGTTTTTGTAAAGATAAGAATTAGTTGTTGGTTGTTTGTTGATAGTTGTCAGAATTTTTTTCCATTGACTGATAATCAAAAACAATATTTCGTATTTTTGTCTTATGCAGGATTCATTTGTACATAGAGGAAAACGTAAAATTTTGGTTGAATATCTACGTAATAAAATTGGTATTTCCGATGAGAATGTTTTGAAGGCGATGAATGAAATCCCGCGGCATCTTTTCATTGAAAGTATTTTTGAGGATTTTGCTTATGAAGACCGGGCATTTCCCATTGCCGCTCAGCAAACGATTTCCCATCCTTCTACTGTTGCCGAACAGACTGAACTTTTGGAAGTAAAGCCAAAAGAAAAAGTGCTTGAAATCGGAACAGGATGCGGTTACCAAACAGCAGTTTTAGTAGCAATGAATGCAATGGTTTATACGATTGAAAGACAAAAGGATCTATTTGATTTTTCTCAGAAAAAACTTCGTGAACTTCATCTCAGGCCGCAATTTCAGAGTTTTGGAGATGGTTTTGCGGGCCTTCCTACGTTCGCTCCGTTTGATAGAGTAATCGTTACCTGCGGAGCAGAAATTCTTCCCGTAGAGTTATTAAAACAGATGAAAGTAGGAGGGAAAATGGTGATTCCGTTAGGGAAAACGGACGAACAAATCCTCTATCGTTTTACAAAGGTTTCCGAAACGGAATTTGAAAAAGAAGAATTTGGTGCCTACAAATTTGTACCAATGCTCGGAAATACTCATAAATAATTTTTCTGAATAAAAAATGCTCCTGAATTTAGAAGCATTTTTTATTTAATTTATAAGACTCAATATTTACAGTTCAGTAACAATATAATTTTTATAATTATTTTTATTAAACGAAAACATATCTGTACTGAGATTCTGATTTTCTTTGTAATCCTGAATAGTAATGACTGCAAGGCTGTTATCAGAAGAATACTGTTCAATTCTTATGATCTGATTTTTGGAAGGGTTAATAAAAATATTGACTTGTTTTAGCCCGTTGCTTTTTACAGGAGTCAATTTAATAAGATCCGTACTGATTCCGTTAACAGATTTTTTGCCTATGTACGAAGTATTGTATTCATTTTTATATGTGTTCAGATAATTGGTAGGAGAGAACATCATTTCGGAACCGTTTGCTTTTGCAATGGTGACCTCCTGATCTTCTGCACTGATATTATACACTTTGGAACCGTCAAAAATCTGTTCAATTCCCATGATTTTCAATTTGTATTGAGAAGGAGTCGTATAGAAAATTCCGGTTTCTGTTTTTGAAACTTTTCCATTGTCTCCGGTTCCGTAAGAAAACTTAAAATAGGAGTTTTTCTTTGCCTTATAATTTTTGGCTACCGCCTCCAGAATTTGTTTTGATTTGGCATCCGCTTTCTGAGCCTGCACCATCATTATACTTCCCAAAACAAAAACTCCTGTTATTAGTTTGTAAAATATTTTCTTCATTTTTAATTTTATTGTATTTGAAACTTTTAAGAAAAAATTAAATTTCAGCTTTGATCTGATCTTGATTTTTTACTTTTTCAATTCTTCCAAATACTGTTCCAAAGAATGGAGATCGGTGATTAAAACTTCTCTTGCTTTAGCGCCATTAAATCCTCCTACAATTCCTGAAGCTTCCAATTGATCCATAATTCTTCCGGCTCTGTTATATCCGAGTTTTAATTGTCTCTGAAGCATTGATGTTGAACCTTGCTGCGTTGAAACAACAATCCTTGCTGCATCTTCAAAAAGAGCATCTTTTTCATTCGGGTCAAATGCGCCAACTGTACTTGTAGATTCTTCAGAGCTGTATTCCGGAAGAAGAAATGCTGATGAATATCCTCTCTGTTCTCCGATAAAATCTGCAATTCTTTCTACTTCAGGCGTATCTACAAATGCACATTGTAATCTTAAAATTTCATTTCCGTTAAAATAAAGCATGTCTCCCTTTCCAATCAATTGATCTGCACCAGGAGAATCTAAAATAGTTCTTGAATCTACACTTGAAATCACACGGAAAGCTGCTCTAGCAGGGAAATTTGCTTTTATCATCCCGGTAATTACATTGACAGAAGGTCTTTGCGTAGCAACAATTAAATGAATTCCTACAGCTCTTGCCAGCTGTGCCAATCTGGCAATCGGATGTTCCACTTCTTTACCTGCTGTCATGATAAGATCGGCAAATTCGTCCACCACCAAAACAATATAAGGAAGATAACGATGTCCGTTTTCAGGATTCAGTTTTCTTTCAGTGAATTTTTTATTGTATTCTTTGATGGTTCTGCAGAATGCGCTTTTCAATAATTCATAGCGTGTGTCCATTTCCACACAAAGAGAATTCAGGGTGTTGATTACTTTATTAGTATCTGTAATGATCGCATCATCAGCATCGGGAAGCTTGGCAAGGTAATGTCTTTCAATCTTTGAATAAAGCGTTAATTCCACTTTTTTCGGATCTACCATTACAAATTTCAGCTCGCTCGGATGTTTTTTGTAAAGCAGGGAAGTAAGAATAGCATTAATTCCTACAGATTTCCCCTGACCTGTTGCTCCCGCCATCAAAAGGTGGGGCATTTTTGCAAGGTCGGCCATGAAAATTTCGTTGGAAATGGTTTTCCCGAAAACAACAGGAAGATCCATATCAGAATTTTGAAATTTCTGTGAAGCAATTACACTTCTCATGGAAACCATAGAAGGATTCTTTCTCGGAACTTCGATTCCGATAGTACCTTTTCCCGGCATTGGTGCAATAATACGAATTCCTAAAGCAGATAAATTAAGCGCAATATCATCTTGAAGTTTTTTAATGGCAGAAACACGGATTCCGGCTTCAGGAACGATTTCATATAATGTAACTGTAGGACCGATGGTGGCTTTGATTTCTGAAATTCCGACATTAAAGTTTTTCAGAAGTCCTACGATTTTGTTTTTATTTTCTTCAAGCTCATCCTTATTGACGGAAATTTCTTCGTTGCCATAATCTTTAAGCAGGTCAACAGTCGGCATTTTAAAACTTGCAAGATCTAGCTTATGATCGTAAAGCCCATGTTTATCAACAAGTTCCTGAGATTTTACATCTGTGTCCAGAATATCCTTGACCTCTGCAATTTCCACTTTGAAATCAAAATCCTCACTTTTCTGAGGTGAAGTCTTAGTTTCAAGATTTAAACTGACTGGATTTGCTCCTGCTTCAAAATTATCATCAAAAGAAGTTTGATTAGGCGTTGCGATGGTTTCAAGATTATTATTTAAAGAGACTTCAGGAAAATCTCTCGGCGGTTCAGTATTTTTTGCTTTTGAGATAAAAGGCGATTCTGTAACCGTTATTTTTTCGGGTTCGGTTTTGGGGATTTCATTTCCGTCGTGAGTCATTTTTTCAAGCTCATCGTCGGCTTCAAAATTTTCTTCCGATTTCGGAAGCATCGATTTTACTTTCTCTACTGTATTTTCATTAATTTCATTCAACCGGTTTTTAATTGCGCTTGGACGAAGATTAAATTCAAGTACAAAATATAATATTATACTGGCTAAAATAACCAGCCAAAGCCCAACCGTGCCTATAACAGCATTCAGAAAATCCATAATCTGGAATCCGTAAACCCCGCTTAAAACACCTTGTCCTTTTGTAACCGCTCCCATGAAGATAGGCAGCCAGCAAATGAAAAACAGTGAATGCCCAAGTGTTTTCCAAGGTTTGAACCAGCTTTTCTTTAGAATTAATGTTCCGATTACAAATAGGAGATATGCCACAATAAAAGCTGCAATTCCCAAACTTTCAAAAATGAAAATATTCCCGAGCCAGTCTCCGATTTTTCCAAATATGTTGGAAGATTTTACTGTTTTATCAAGCATGGTTCCTGCCTGGCTCTGATCAGCTTTCCAATTCATCAGGTAAGAAATGAAAGAAAATACCATCACCAAAGAAATAATGATAAAAAGCACGCCGGAAAATATGCGTGGTTTTGATAATATTTTCGTGGTTTGCGGTGCCTGAGTCTGAGAATTTTTTGCGTTTTTATCCATAATAGTAAGGGGCAAATTTAATAAAAAAATATACAAAAAATGATTCTGACTGAATGTGAATTTTTAATTTTAATAAAAGATTTTCAGCTGCAAAATTTATAACTTCTATTGCGGTAATTTATTATGATTTTTCTTCCAAAATGAAATATCTTCCTTATTTTTGCAAACATTGATTTTTGGGCAATCCCAAACTAAAAAAAAGAGAATGAAAAAAATCCTGGACATTATTATTTCCACCAGAACAATGGCCGTTTTGCTGCTGATATTCGCAATTTCTATGGCTTATGCGACATTTTTGGAAAACGATTACGGAACACCTGCGGCAAAAGCACTGATCTATGAGGCAAAATGGTTTGAATTGATAATGCTCCTTCTGATTCTCAATTTTATAGGAAATATCTATAGATACCGTCTTTTAAGGAGAGAAAAATGGCCTGTGCTTGTTTTTCACCTTGCATTTATTTTTATTTTTATTGGTGGAGCCATTACACGTTATATCAGCTTTGAAGGGCAAATGCACATTCGTGAAGGAGCAATTTCTAACGAAATTGTTACCGACAAAAATTATTTCAAAATCCAGATAGAAGAAAAAGGCGATGTCCTGAATTATCAAGTAATCCCTTATCTGATGTCCCCTCTTCATAAAGATTTTGAGGCAAAATATGATTATCACGGTAAAAAAGTAGAAGTAAAAGCACTGGATTATATTCAAAGGAAAAAGGATAGTCTTGTTGCCGATACCAATGGAGCCGAATATTTACATTTTGTAGTGGCAGGAGATTCCGGGAGAGAGAATTTTTACCTGAAAGATGGAGAAACTCAAAGTATCGGCGGAATGCTCATTACTTACAACCGTCCTATTGAAGGCGCTGTAGAATTTCGTAATGAAAACGGAAAATTATTTATTAAAACTCCTGTAGATGCTGCTTATATGACAATGGCAACACAAGCGACCGGTTCTACAAAAAAAGATGAATTTCAGCCATTAGCGTACAGAAGCCTTTATACGATCAATGATTTGAGGCTTGTAGTTCCCATCGGCCTTCGTAAAGGTAAACTGATGGCATTTGAAGGCGATAAGAAAAAAGAAAAAAATCTTCCAGACCAATTAACCGTAGAAGTAAAAGGTCCAAAATCTAAAATGAATGTAAATCTTTCGGTAGAAAGAGGAAACCCGAATGCTTATAGGCAAATTACTCTGGACGGAATGAATATTATTTTGGGATTTGGCCCTAAAGTTTATAATACGCCATTTGCATTAAAATTAGACGATTTCGTGATGGAAACATATCCGGGGAGCTCTTCTCCGAGCGCATACGAAAGTCATGTGAAAATTGTGGATGAAGGCAAAGAAGTTCCGTATAAAATTTATATGAATCACGTTTTGAATTATAAAGGATACCGTTTTTTTCAGGCAAGTTTTGATCCGGACAGACAGGGCACTGTACTTTCTGTAAATCATGATTTCTGGGGAACACTTATAAGCTACATAGGTTATGCATTTTTGTTTTTAGGATTGTTCGTTTCTCTATTCTGGAAAGGAACACATTTCTGGAAGCTCAATTCAATGCTGAAAAAGACAAATAAAAATAAAGCTGCAATATTTCTGTTGTTCCTGAGCCTTGGATTAAATGCCCAAAAAATTGACATGCACGGAACCGACGGAAGCAGAAAAGTCTTACCGGAAACCGAACATGTGCATTCGGAAAATGATGGCCATACTCATAGTTCAGCTGCTGCAGATACAGCAAAGCCTCAGCCTCAGCAAAATTCCGTTGCCCGTTCTATGAATAAGATGAGAGAGATTTCTGCTGATGAAATCATAGCACGGAATACAATTTCAAAAGAACATGCCGACAAATTTGGATATCTATTGGTTCAGAATTTTGAAGGAAGAATTGTTCCGATGAATACGCAGGCTCTGGATGTTTTAAGAAAGCTTTATAAAAGCGACACTTTCAAAGGAACAGACGGGAAATCATTAGATGCCAATCAATGGTTTTTGTCGGTAAACACGGACACGGAAAGTTGGACCATGGTTCCGTTAATTAAAATTATATCAGGTGGTGAGAATTTAAAGAAAAAAGCGAAAGCAAATGAAGACGGATACACTTCTTTATTAAATCTTTTCCCAATGGATCCAAAAACAGGAATGCTGCATTATGCTTTGGAAGAAGATTATAATGCTGCCTTTAATAAAAAACCTGCTGAACAAACGAAGTATGATATCGCTGTTATTGACTTAAATGATCGTGTGCAAGCTTTTAATGAATTTTTTAGTGGACAGTTTTTACGAATTGTTCCTGTGAAAAATGATCCGAACCACAGATGGAATTCCTGGCTGGATGCGAATTTTGAACCTGATCAGGAATCACAGAAAGTAATGGGACCTTATTTTTACAGTGTTCTGGAAGCCAAACAGAATGGAAACTGGGCGAAAGCTGATGCGGAATTGATAAAGCTTCAGGACTTTCAGAAAAAATGGGGTAAAAATGTAATTCCTTCAGAAAGTAAAGTAAAAGTAGAAGTTTTTCTTAATAAAATCAATATCAATTTCAAGCTGTTGATTTTCTATACCTTGATTGGTGGGTTGCTTTTAATTCTTGGTTTTGCGCAATTATTTAAGCCAACAAAAGTTTTAAACACGATTGTTAAAATTTTAATTTATATAGGAATTGTAGGTTATATCTGCCATTTTGCAGGATTGGTGGCTCGTTGGTATATTTCCGGTCATGCGCCTTGGAGTAATGGTTACGAAGCGATTATTTTTATTTCCTGGGTTGGGATTTCCGCAGGATTACTATTTTATTTTAATTCTTCTCTTGCTTCAAAAGTAAGTTTCTGGAATGCTATTAAAATTTTAATAAAAAACAAAAGCAATTCAAATGCACTGATTCCAGCGGCCGGATTTATGGTAGCAGTCATCATGATGGGATTTGCGCACGGAGGTTCAGCTCTTGATCCTCAGATTACGCCATTGGTTCCGGTTCTTAAATCTTACTGGCTGATTGTTCATGTTGCGATTATTACTTCAAGTTATGGTTTTTTTGCAC
>DAMDNI010000089.1:0-10957 GCA_032083825.1 Bergeyella sp.
TTGTTTCCGTAGGCAACATTGCTTTGATGTTCCATTCCCAGATAAGGAGTGTCTACGAGCTTATAGGAATCTTCATAAAAAGGATAAGGCCCGAACCAATATTCCAAAGCTTTCAGCATAGGTTGAACGTTTTTAGGAAAGTGAGTTTTTGCTTTTTCGAGATTTTCTTCCAGAACCCAATAGTCAAGATCAAGCTTTCCTTTTTCGCCGTTATAAGTGTCTTTAAAGTTGACCATTTTTCCGATAGTCGGAATGATAGAATAGTCGTTAATCGGATTTTTAACTTCTCATGTGAAAGTGGTTTTTCCGTTCTTGGTTTCTTGATGAATCAGTCTGCCATTTCCGACACCGGTCAAACCTTGTGGAGTTACGATTTTCATAACAATTCCTTCTTCAGGTTCATCACTCCAGATATCTTTTACAGGAAGCCAGTGCGAGACTCCATTTCCTTCTTGTGCGACACTTATCCATGGATTTCCGCTGGAATCTTTTGTGAATACCCAGCCTCCATCCCAAGGTGCACGTTTTGCAATGACCGGATTGCCCCAGTATTTGAGTGTGAAAGAAAGTTTTTCTCCTTTTTTATAAGATTTTTTTGAAGTAATGAAAATGAAATCTTTTTCTCTTTTTGCAGTAAGATTTTTATCTTTATTTATAAATTCAAACTGCATCGGCTGCTGAAGATCGATCTGGAAAACAGGATTTTTCACATCTTTAGTGATTTCAAATGAAATTGTATTGATTCCGGAGACTGATTTTTTTTCAAAATCCGGCTCAAGGGAAAGATCATATTTTTTCACATCCCAGAAGTTCCGGAATTTTGTATCAGAACCTTTCAAAGTATCTTCTTTAGGAGAGTTTCCGCCTTTAGGAAAAAGATCCTGGGCAAAAGATATTCCGGAGATGAGCAGTAATGAGAAAAGCAAGTTTTTTTTCATTGTTTCATTATTTTGAATTCAAAATTAATTCTTTACAGGGAAATGAGTAGCAAAACCGCAATGTTTTGTTACGTTTTAAGGAAGAAAATTAATGGATTTTAACTGCTGAAATTATTTTTTGACAAGCCCTGCTTCTCTTTTTCTGAGTTTTTTGTAAACTCTTGAAGACATCAGGATACTGAATTCATACAAAATAAGTAAAGGAAATGCGGCAGCAAGCATGCTCAGAACGTCCGCAGGTGTTACAATTGCAGCAACAACCATGATGAGAACAATGGCGTGTCTCCGGTAAGTTTTCAGGAAAGCCGGGGTAAGAATTCCGATCAGTGTCAAATAATAGACGATTACAGGAAAAAGGAAAAGAACTCCCATCCCCAAAACTACTTGCAGGAAAAGAGTGGTATAATCCGAAAGGTCAAATAATTGCGTGATGGAATCCGAGATCTTAAAAAGCAAGCCAAAATTAATGGCAAAAGGCAAGATCAGAAAATATCCCACCAGAACTCCGGTCAGGAACAGAACCCATACAAAATTAATAAAGAAGGCAGAATTCTTTCTTTCATCCGGATGAAGAGCCGGACTGATAAACCTCCACAACTGCCAGATAATAAACGGAAAAGCCAGTACAATCCCACCAAATATGGAAACTGCCATCATTACATTGAACTGCTGGAAGAGCTTTTTCTGCTGAACAGCGAAATCTTCAGGAAGTACAAAGCTGTCATGCCCTAAAAGTTCTCTTGAAAAATGATTGACTACACGGAAAGTAAGGAAGTCATTCTTTGTCGGAGCAAAAAAAATATGATCCATGATCCAGTTGATATTAAATCCTACAACTAAAGCTCCGATAACAACAGCAATAAGGCAGCGAATAAGATGTCCGCGAAGTTCGCCAATGTGTCCCCAGAATGACATATCTTTTTCGTTGCTCATGGATTGTTTTTAATATATTTTTTGGATTTCCGGTGGCAAAAATAATAAAAATATCTTGTATATCTTTAATTAATACCTTCGTCTAAAAGTCTGTGGATATCGATAATTCCGTAATATTTCCCATTTTCGGTGACGATGAGTTGCCCGATATTGTTGTCTTTAAGAATTTTCATGGCTTCTTTTGCAAGCGCATTTTTTTCAATGAATTTCGGGTTTCTGCTCATAATTTCTTTTGCGGTAACGCCGGATATGTCTTCATTTTTCATGAGCATTCTTCGAAGATCACCGTCGGTAATGACTCCAAGAATCTGCTCTTTATCGGTCACCACCGTAATTCCGTGGCTGGAGGCGCTGATGGAAATGATAATATCGCGGATTCCCGAATTTTCAGAAATTTCCGGTTTCTGAGTAGAAAGAAATTGTTCTACAGTTGCCGTAAGATTTTTCCCCAAACTTCCGCCAGGATGGAATTTGGCAAAATCATTTTCCTTGAAATTTTTAATTTCCATTAAACAAACTGCAAGCGCATCTCCTAACGCCATCTGAACTGTTGTCGAGCTTGTAGGTGCAAGTTTGTTCGGGCAGGCTTCCTTTTCAACAAAACTATTCAGGACGACATCAGAATTTTCAGCTAACTTGCTTTTAAGATTCCCGGTCATTCCGATCAGGGCTGAAGAATAACTTTTAAGGAAAGGGACAAGATTCACAATTTCCGGTGAATTTCCCGAATTGGAAATACACTGCACAACATCCTGTATCTGAATAACGCCTAAATCACCATGAATGGCTTCTGCTGCATGAAGAAACTGTGAAGGCGTTCCGGTAGAATTTAAGGTCGCAACAATTTTGTTTCCCACATGTGCAGATTTTCCAATTCCTACCACAATGAGTTTTCCTTTTGCGGAGCTTATGATTTCTACAGCTTTTAAAAAGTCTTCTCCTAAGCGGTTTTTCAGGTTTTCGAGTTCTGAAATTTCAATTTCCAGTGATTTTTTTGCGAGATCCAGAATTTCTGACGTGTTCATTGTATGATATTTTACCTTTTTTTAATTAGATTTGAAAGAGGAAATGGGGAGATTTACGGAGTGAAATTTTTTAAAATATTTAACTCAATTTTAAATACCTCTATTTTTAATTATAATATTAATTTATTAACTTTGGTAAGTTGCAAATTTAGCAAACTTAATTAGATGAGGACAAAAACAACCGATTTATCGAAAGAACTTAAAAAGTATTTCGGATTTTCGCAGTTTAAAGGGCAGCAGGAGAAAATTATCCAGACACTTCTAGATGGAAAAGACGTATTCGTATTAATGCCGACTGGTGGAGGAAAATCTCTTTGTTATCAGCTTCCTGCACTTATATCGGACGGAACAGCTATAGTCGTTTCGCCTCTTATCGCCTTGATGAAGAATCAGGTGGATGCGGTTAATGGGCTTTCTTCTGATGAAGGAACAGCTCATGTTTTAAATTCTTCACTCAATAAAGCTCAGACCAAGCAGGTTTTTGATGATATCAGAAGCGGGAAAACAAAATTATTATATGTAGCACCCGAAAGTCTAATTAAAGAAGAATATCTTGATTTTCTGCGGGATGTTAAAATTTCATTCGTTGCGATTGATGAAGCTCACTGTATTTCAGAATGGGGGCATGACTTCCGTCCGGAATACCGGAATCTTAAAGTAATCATCAACAAAATTGCTGATGTTCCGATCATTGCTTTAACGGCAACCGCAACACCTAAAGTTCAGGATGATATTCAGAAAACTTTGGGAATGACCAATGCGCTGGTTTTTAAGGAAAGCTTTAACCGTCCGAATCTTTTTTATGAAATTCGCCCGAAAGTAAATGTCGATAAAGAAATTGTAAAATTTATCAATCAAAATAAAGGAAAATCAGGAATCGTATATTGTTTAAGCCGAAGAAAAGTCGAAGAGTTTGCTCAGCTTCTTCAGGTAAATGGGATCAATGCGCTTCCTTATCATGCCGGTTTGGATCAGAAAACGAGAGTAGCCAATCAGGATAAATTCCTGATGGAAGAATGTGACGTGATCGTAGCAACAATCGCTTTCGGAATGGGTATTGATAAGCCTGATGTACGTTTTGTGGTACATTATGATATCCCGAAATCCCTCGAAAGTTACTATCAGGAAACAGGAAGAGCAGGCAGAGATGGAGGAGAAGGATATTGTGTCGCTTTTTATGATCCTAAAGATGTCGAAAAATTAGAAAAGTTTCTGGCGCAGAAACCAGTTTCGGAAAGAGAGATCGGTCTGCAGCTTTTAAATGAAGTTGTGGGATATGCAGAGACTTCGATGAGCCGGAGACAATATTTACTGTACTATTTCGGCGAGCAGTTTGATCCGGAAACAGGAGCCGGAGGGAAAATGGATGATAATTCCGTAAATCCGCCAAAACTGAAAGAAGCATCAAAAGATCTGAAAATTGTTCTGGATGTCTGCAAAAAGCTCGAAGAAAAATTCAGGACAAAAGATTTAATCAATACCATTGTAGGAAAAGAAAGCCCGGTTACCAAATCGTATAAGCTTGAAACCCATAAACTTTTCGGAATAGGAAAATCCGAAAGCGATAATTACTGGAAAACGATTATCAGACAAGCTACCGTGCAGAATTTTCTGCAAAAAGATATTGAAACCTACGGGATCTTAAAAGTTACTGAAAAAGGCCAGCAGGTTCTTGATGGGAAATTCACTGGAACATTTCAGATTGCGGAAGACCGGGAATATGATCTTAATCAAACCAAAGCGGATTCAGAAACGGTTCAGGTGCAAAATGGAGGAGGTTTAGACCAGGAGCTTTTCAACCAGCTGAAAGAACTTCGGAAAAAACTAGCAAAAAAGCTGGGAATTCCTCCTTATACAGTTTTTATGGATCCGAGTCTTGAAGATATGACGGTTCAATATCCGATTACTTTGGACGAAATCGCGAAAATCTACGGAGTTGGCGAAGGAAAAGCAAAAAAATACGGAAAAGAATTTGCAGACTATATCAAAAAATATGTTGAGGATAATGAGATTGAAAGGACTCAGGATATGGTACTTAAGCAGGTTGCCAACAAATCCAGCCATAAGGTTTTTATCATTCAGAGTACAGATAAAAAGCTTGATCTGGAAGATATTGCAAGAGCGAAAAATCTTTCGATGGCTGAATTGCTGAAAGAGATGGAAGCAATTGTTTATCAAGGAACTAAGCTCAATATCAATTATTATATTGAAGATAATTTTGATGAAGATATTGTGGAAGAATTTATGGATTTTATGAAAGAGTCTGAAAGCGACAGCATGAAGGTTCTTCTCAACGAGTTCGGAGACGACCTGAGCGATGATGAGGTAAGAATGCTGAGAATCAAATTTATCAGTGATGTAGCCAATTAGTTAAAATATAAATAGAAAGTAAAGCCTCAGTTTTGAGGCTTTTTTCTTTAATCATTTCCGCTCATGGAAAAAGGATAGGCTTCTTTTTCTATATTTCTTTCTAAATCAGGTTCCGGGCTCATTCTTACTCTGAGTGTTCCGCCCTTCTGTATTTCAAAATGGTCGAGATAGTTTTTGTTTACCCGGCTTCCGTTGAGTTTCATGTCTTCAACATATCGGTTTTCAGGAGAATTGTCCGAAGCGTCTATTTTTAATTTTTTGCCATTTTCAAAAGTGATTTCAGCATTTCTGAATAAAGGCGCACCAATTACATACTGAGTGCTTGCAGGAGTTACAGGATAAAATCCGAGTGCAGAAAAGACATACCATGCAGAAGTCTGCCCATTATCCTCGTCTCCACAATATCCGTCAGGATTCGGTGTGTAAAGCCTGTTCAGGATTTCCCGCACCCAATATTGGGTTTTATAAGGCTGCGAAGTATAATTGTAAAGATAAACCATGTGCTGAACCGGCTGGTTTCCGTGGGCATACTGTCCGAAATTCATAATCTGCATTTCTCGCATTTCATGGATGACTTCTCCGTAATAAGAATAATCTCCAAAATCGGGAGGAAGCATAAAAACAGAATCCAGCATTCCGATGAATTTATCATTTCCGCCCATGAGCTTTTTCAAGCCGTTGATGTCTTGAAAAACACTCCATGAATAATGATAGGAATTTCCTTCCGTAAAAGCTCCGCCCCAGGAAAATGGGTTAAAATTTTTGGAGAAACTACCATCTTTGTTTTTGGGTGCCATTAAAGAAAATTCAGGATTGAAAACTTTTTTATAGTTCATCGCTCTTTCTTTGTAGATGGAGATTTCGGATTCAGGCTTTCCAAGGGCTTTCCCTAAAGAATAGATGGCGTAATCGTCATAAGCATATTCCAAAGTACGTGCGATATTTTCATTGATTTTTACATCATTCGGAACATAGCCGAGCTTATTGTAATATTCCACACCTTTTCTTCCTGTTGCAGCCGGGCCTTCATTATTTGCGCCGTGAATCAACGCCTGCCAAAGGGTTTCAATATCATAATTTCTCAATCCTTTTACATAAGCTTCAGAAACAACCGAAGCAGAATTGTTACCAATCATAATTCCGCGGTACCCTGGTGAAGACCATTCCGGAAGCCAGCCTCCTTCTTTATAATCGTTGATCAGGCCTTCCTGCATTTCTTTGGAAATTGATGGATAAACCAAATTGAGGAAAGGATACAAAGCTCGGAACGTATCCCAGAATCCGGTACCTGCAAAACGATAGCCTTTTTCAGTTTTTCCATTATAGGGGCTGTAATGAACAATTTCGTTTTTAGCATTGATTTCGTACATTTTCATCGGAAACATCACCATCCTGTAAAGACATGAATAAAAAGTATGCATCTGATCGTTGGTTCCGCCGCTCACTTTTACTTTTCCTAGAACGGAATTCCATTTTTCTTTTCCTTCGTTTTTGATCTGGTCAAAGGTTTTGTTTCCGACTTCTCTTTTAAGATTCAGCTCAGCCTGTTCAAAATTGATGAAAGAAGAAGCAATTTTCGCATGAATGATTTCTCCTTTTTTTAGGTTCTGAAAACCTGCAATTCCGCCGGCATGAGAGCTTTTTATTTCATCTGCACTTACAAAAGCTCCATTATCCCAGCCTTTCTGAGAAGAATAGCTGCGGTCGAACTGAATGACAAAATAGTTTCTGAAATTATCTGAAACACTTCCCCTGTTTCTGGTAGAATATCCGATGATTTTATTTTCGGAAGGAATGAATTTAATATAAGAATTTTTGTCAATAGCATCAATAATTACAAATGCATTCTGAGTTTCAGGAAAAGTAAATCTGAATAAAGCCGCTCTTTCTGTGGTTGTAATTTCCGTGGAAATATCATGGTCTGCAAGATAAACTTTATAATAATACGGAGTTGAAATTTCGGTTTTGTGAGAAAACCAGCTTTGTCTTTCCTTTTCTGAAAAAACCGCTTTTCCGGTAACAGGCATGATAGAAAAAAATCCGTAATCATTCATCCATGGTGAAGGCTGGTGGGTTTGCTTGAAACCTTTAATCTGATTGGTAGAGTACTGATAAGCCCAGCCATTTCCCATTTCGTTGGTCTGTGGCGTCCAGTAATTCATTCCCCAAGGCAAACCGATAGCAGGATATGTATTGCCATTGGAAAGCTCGTATTTCGAGTCAGTTCCCATTAAAGGGTTTACAAAATCTACGGGGCTTTCAGGGAATTCTGATCTTTGTGCATTTAAAATCTGAATGGTACAAAAAGAAAGAAGAAGAAAGAAGTTTTTCATGGCAGGATTTAAATGAAACTTAAAAACACCCTAAAAATAGTAAATAATAAATCTTTTTCGCACATTTGCAAGAGATAAAATTCATGGAATTTTAAAAATTGTGATGAAAAGAATCTCTATTATTTTTATACTTCCCGATCTTGAAACCGGCGGTGCAGAAAGAATTGTGACAACTATTGCCAATCATCTTCCGCGTTCCAGATTTGATCCGAAAATCATGCTGCTGCGCAAAGAAGGCGGTTATCTGGAGTTTCTTGAAAATGATATTGAAATCATAGATCTGAGGACCGAAAGAATCCGGAATTCTTTACGCCCGATTTTAAGAGAAATCAGGAAAAGAAAACCTGATATTGTATTTTCGGGATTTGGGGAAGTGAATGCCTATCTTTCGCTTTTTATCAAATTATTTCCGAAAACAAAATTCATTGCGCGGGAAACGAATGTGGTTTCTAAACACGTGACGAGACGTGAAATCCGTTTTTTTTATAAATTCTACAATAATTATCACAAAATTATCTGCCAGAGCGATGACATGATGAAAGACTTGATTGATAATTTCAGGATTAAAAAAAATAAGCTTGTAAAAATCAACAATCCGGTGGATTTTGATTTTATTCAGGAAAAGCTGGAGATTTCTGAAAAGCCAGAAAGCTTTCATAAAGAATTCAAAAACACTGTTGCCATCGGAAATCTTTCAGCCAGAAAGGGTTTTGACAATCTTCTGAAAGTTTTTAGCCGTCTGAAAAATGAAAAAATAAAGCTTCATATTTTAGGTGACGGGCGAGACAAAGAATTGCTGCATCAGATGAAAAAAGATCTCGGGTTGGAAAATGTGATTTTTCACGGAAAGCAGAAAAACCCGTATCAGTTTTTGAAATTTTCGGATTTGTTTATCCTTTCTTCAAGATATGAAGGCTTTCCAAATGTCCTTCTTGAAGCCGGAGCCTGCGGAATTTATTCTCTTGCGAATGATTGTCCGGGCGGAATCCGCGAAATTATCCAGGCAGAAATCAACGGACAAATTGCTGATATTGAAGATCATCAGGATTTTGCCCAAATCATTCTGGAAATTATTTCTGAAAAACATGATCAAAAAGCAATTCAAAATTCAATACAATCAAGGTTTTCTAAAGAAATAATAATGAAGCAGTATGAAGAAATATTAAATATTTCCCAAAGCTAATATGCTTTATCGTGAATGTTTTCGTATTGTTTGCCAGCTTGTATTAATTCTTTAAATTTGTAATCATTAAAATCTAAAATAAAATGAGTCAATTTGATGTTACCGTTATCGGTTCAGGACCTGGAGGTTATGTGGCTGCAATCCGTGCTGCACAATTGGGTTTCAAAACAGCAATCATCGAAAAATATCCAACCTTGGGAGGAACTTGCCTGAATGTAGGCTGTATCCCGTCTAAAGCTCTTTTAGACAGTTCTGAGCATTTCGAAAAAGCAAAACATGATTTTGCAGATTACGGGATTATCATTGATGAACCAAAAGTGGATCTTGCCAGAATGATCGGCCGCAAAAACGAAGTGGTAGAGCAAACTACAAAAGGGATCAACTTTCTGATGGATAAAAACAAAATCACGGTTTTTGAAGGAGTCGGAAGCTTTGAATCTGCAACTCAGATCAAAGTCACTAAAAATGACGGTTCTTCAGAAGTGATTGAATCCAAAAATACAATCATTGCAACAGGTTCCAAACCTTCTACATTGCCATTTATTTCTTTAGATAAAGAAAGAATCATTACTTCTACTGAGGCTTTGAATCTTAAGGAAGTTCCTAAAAAACTTTTGGTAATCGGAGGCGGAGTAATCGGTCTTGAATTGGGTTCTGTTTATTTAAGATTGGGAGCTGAGGTTACTGTCATCGAATTTATGGATAAAATCATTCCCGGGATGGATGGCTCACTTTCCAAAGAATTGCAGAAAGTCCTTAAAAAACAAGGAATGAAATTCAATCTTTCCACCGCTGTTTCTGCTGTTGAAAGAAACGGAGATACTGTAAAAGTAACCGCAAAAGACAAAAAAGGCGGAGAAGTTACTTTTGAAGGAGATTACGTTTTGGTTTCCGTTGGAAGAAAACCTTATACAGATGGTCTTGGCCTTGAAAAAGCAGGTGTAGAGCTGGATGAAAGAGGAAGAGTAAAAGTAAACGATCATTTACAGACCAATGTCTCCAATATCTATGCAATAGGTGATGTAATCAAAGGGGCAATGCTTGCGCATAAAGCGGAAGAAGAAGGAGTTTTCGTAGCAGAATCTCTTGCAGGACAAAAACCGCACATCAATTATAATCTGATTCCGGGAGTGGTTTACACATGGCCGGAAGTTGCCGGAGTTGGTAAAACCGAAGAACAGCTGAAAGAAGAAGGGGTTGCGTATAAAGTAGGAAATTTCCCGATGAGAGCTTTAGGAAGAAGCCGGGCTTCAGGAGATACGGATGGTTTTGTTAAAATTTTAGCGGATGAGAAGACCGATGAGGTTTTAGGATTTCACATGATCGGAGCAAGAGCGGCGGATTTGGTCGCAGAAGGTGTTACCGCAATGGAATTCCGTGCAAGTGCTGAAGATATCTCAAGAATGTCACATGCTCACCCTACTTATGCGGAAGCTGTAAAAGAAGCTGCGTTGGATGCAACAGGAAAGCGTGCTTTGCATATGTAAAAATTTAAGATATTAATGAAAAAGGTGGAAAGTTTTTCTTTTCACCTTTTTTGTATCTGATAATTTTAGAAAAAGAAGAGAAATTGTTCTGTGTGACAAATTTCCCTACTTTTGGAACATCAAAAAACCTATCAAAATGTTTCCCGGAAAATTTCAGACTTTAACAATAGCAGAACAGAATTCATCAGGATTTATCCTTAAAGATGAAAATGATGAAAAGGCATTCATTTCAAAAGTTTTTGCCGGAAATGACTGGGAAATTGGGCAGGAAGCTGAAGTTTTTGTTTTTCAGGACGATGAAAACCTGAAGGCTACAACTGAGACTCCTTATGCAGAAGTTAACGAATTCGCAGTCATGACCTGTGTGGAAAATCTTCCTGGTGGCGCTTTTATGGATTGGGGAATTATCAAGGATCTTTTCGTTCCGTATAAGCAGCAGAAAGGGAAAATGACAGAAGGAAAGCGCTATCTGGTATACGTGTATATTGATGAAATTTCCGGAAGGATTACCGGAACGACAAAATTCAAGAGAAATCCTGCGTATGAAAATCTGCCGTTTCAGAAAGGAGAAAAAGTATCCTTGATTATGATGAATGAGACCGAACTGGGCTGGAATGTCATCATTAATAAAAAATACATCGGGCTCATCTATGCTTCGGATGTTTACAAAAAACTGTATCCGCTTTCG
>DAMDNI010000090.1:0-6492 GCA_032083825.1 Bergeyella sp.
AAAATTCAAGAGAAAAACAAATTAGAAGACTATATAAAAAATAATATTAACTATTTAAAAAAATTCAAAAAACATGTTTAAAACTAAAGAAGCGTGGATGAATTTCGCTTACTCTTTCGGAGCAGCTATCGTTATTCTTGGAGCATTATTCAAATTAACCCACTGGCATTTTGGTTTCATTACAGGAAACGTTGCATTGGCAGTAGGTCTTGTGACAGAAGCACTTATTTTCTTAATTTTTGCTTTTGACCCGCCAAAAACTGAAGAATCTTATGCTTGGGAAAACGTATATCCTGAATTACTGGATAAAGAAGCCAAACCAAATCCAAGACATTCTACAACTGTACAGCTTGCTGAGGTTAAAGAAATGGAAAGTTCTTTATCTACTAAATTGGACAAAATGCTGGAAGAAGCAAAACTTGATGTAGGATTATTTGAAAGACTAAGAACAGGTATTGATAAATTTTCAGCTTCTGTTGACCAGATTAACGAAACTGTAGATGTATCTGCAACTACTAACAAATACAACGAGCAATTGAACAAAGCTGCTCAGCAAATGGAAAACATCAATGCACTATATGCTTTGCAGTTAGAGCATGGAAAAGCCCAGTCTGAGTACAGCAAAAAATATGTTGAAGATCTTCAGAGATCAGCAACTCAATCAGAGAAGTTCAATGAAGAGCTTCAAGGTTTAACTTCTAACCTTAATAACCTTAACAGAGTTTACGGCGGTATGTTGAACGCGATGAAGTCTTAATTTCCTGACATTTTAAATATTTTATAATTATTAAAAAAATCTATTAGAATGGCACAAGGAAAACAGACACCGCGTCAGAAGATGATCAACCTGATGTATCTCATCTTCATTGCGATGCTTGCGATGCAGATTGACCAGGAGATCATCCGATCATATAATGATACCAACCAATCTCTTACAGATACTAGAGGATTGGTAGAGCAAAAAAATGATAAAATTTTTGAAAAGACATTGCAGGCAAAAGCACAGTCTTCGCCTGAGACTTATGCTGTGCCTTTCCAGCAATATCTTACATTAAAACAAAAAACAAACGATTTAGTAAGTTTTATAGAAGCTATTAAGGGAGACCTTAAAAAGAAAGCAGAATATGATCCAAATGTGAATGTGGATGATAATTTTGCCTCACTTAATAATACTGAGCCACCATCCAGTACATTTTTTAATGATTCTGATGAAAGCAAACCATCCAAGATTTCTTTTGATTTAAAATCTAAAGTTGAAGATTTAAGGAAATTTGTAAATACCACATTTGGTTCAGTTCCTGAGATGAGAGAAGTTGTAACAAGAGCAAATAATACTCTTATTACGGATTTTCCAAAAGGAGAGAAAAGAAATGGTAAAGACTGGTTACAGTATAAATTTTATGGTCAGCCACTTATTGCTGCTTTATCAAATTTGGAAGTAATCCAGTCAAACGCAAGAAACGTACAATCAGATGCGATCGTAATGATGCTTCAGGAGAAAGTTGATGCCGATATCAAATTCAATGCATTTGAAGCTATTGTTGCAGGTCCTACTGTTGTTCTGCAAGGGAAACCTGCTGAGGCTAAAGTCGTTATAGGTACCTATGCAAGCTCAGTTCCAGGATTATCTATTACAGGTGTTGACAGAACTGAAAATGGTATGGGTTTCAAAACTCTTAGCACAGGTGGAATCGGATCTCAGACTTTCGGTGGTAATATTACATTCAATGATGCCAACGGTAAAACCATTACTTTGCCGTACACTCATACTTATGAAGTAATCGCAGGAGCAGAGACTGTAGCGTTTGAAAGCGGAGCATTATTATCAGCAGATAAAATGCAGGTATTATACAGAGGTTTGCCAAACCCAATTTCAGGATCTATCTTAGGAGCTGATAACAGTAAAACTACTTTGACAGCTACTGGAGCCAGTGTTTCCAAAACAGGAAACGGAACATGGACTGTTACACCGGGTGCAGGAGCTTCAACCACTTTGACAATTGCTGGGAAAGGGCCTAAAGGAGAATCAATTTCTAAAACATTTGCATTTAGAATTAAAGGTTTACCAACTCCTGTAGGTCAAATCAGAGGAGAAAGTATCGTAAGTATGCCTGCTTCCTCTATTCCTAATCAGTCTGTTTCAGTTGCAATGCCTGATTTTGATTGGCCGGTAAGCTTTAGCGTAAACAGTTTTATGTTCAAAGTTCCGGGTAAAGCAGCGATGACAATCAGTGGAAATTCTCTTGGTGGTGTTGCATCTTTAACCAAAAATCTAAGGTCTGGTGATATTGCCTATGTATATAATATTAATGCAAGTGCCGCAGGAATCGGTAATCAAGGATTGAAGAAAATCCCGGCAATTGTAATAAATGTACAATAATATCGTTAAGATAATTTAAGTTAGTTAATTCAATGAAAAAATTAGTAAGAACTTTCTTCGTTTTAATTTCTGGACTGGCTTTTTCTCAAAATATTCTAAATGCGAAATCTCCTGAAGAATTTCGTAGATTAAGAGAAGAGAATAAAGAAAAGAAAGGAGATTCTATAGTTTCTATCAAAGTAGATCCATTGAAATATGGTTTTATTGAAGATAAAGATATCCTGAAAAGTATTTTGGTTTGGGAAATCATCGACTTGAATGATAAGGTGAATCAGCCTTTTTATCATAATGAAGATGGTTTGGTTACCCAGAACAAATCTTTATATCAGATTCTTTATGATGCAATTATAGCTGGTAAAATCACTGAAGTATATGATGATGAAATGTTCCAGACAAGATTGGATCCTGCAGCTATTCCTGACAGAGTTCGTTTTGAATCGATTTCTGATGCTGGGGTGGAGAAGATCAACGAACAGGGAAGTCCTCTAACTGAAGAGCAAAAAAAGGAATATACCGATATCCATGAAGTGAAGACAGAAAATGTTAAGCTCATCAAAGTCAAAGGAATGTGGTACATTGACAGAAGAGACGGACAGATGAAATACAGGCTGATCGGGATTGCTGCAATGGGACAAGACCCTACTACAATGGGACAAGTTGGACCAGACGGAATGCCGATATCAGGAGACGATTCTCTGATTGATCTTTTCTGGATTTATTATCCTGATGCTAGGGAAGTATTGGCTAACAGTATTGTTTTCAATAGTAAAAACCTTTCATCGGATATCACATTTGATGATATTCTCAATGCAAGAAGGTTTTCTTCAATTATCTACAAATCTGATAATGGTTTAGGAAATGGTGTCATTAAGGACTATATTCCTGAAGATGCTGAGGGACAGCTTGAAGAAAGCGACCGCATCAAATCACAGATTTTACAGATGGAAAACGATATGTGGAATTACTAAGAATTATTTGATAATATCCTAAATCCTGAGTATTTTTACTCAGGATTTTTTTTATGAAAAATGTAGATTATATTATTGTCGGAGACGGGTATGCAGGATACTTTTTTGCTCATCAGCTGATAAAAAACAAAAAAAGTTTTATTCTTTTTTCGGAAGGGAAAAAGTCTGCTTCAAAAGTATCTGCGGGAATGATCAATCCTGTTGTGTTGAAAAAATTCACGACATTCTGGCTAGCTCAGGAGCAAATTCTTTTTCTAAAGCAGACCTTAGCAGAAATCGAAACCTATACTCATAAAAATTATTTAATTGAAGAGACTGTTCATCGCATTTTTCATGATGAAAACGAAAAGCAATTATGGCTAAAGAAATCAGAAAATGTGGATCTTTCGCCGTTTCTCAATCAAAACTTTAAAACATTCAGGACTATAAATAATCCTTACGAAGCAGGTGAAGTCTTGCAGTCCGCTCGCCTTGATGTGCAATCTTTTTTTGCTGACCTTGAAAATTATCTATATGAGAACGCGTATTTGACAAATGAAAGATTTGATTATAATAAAATAAATATTGAAGATAAATCATACCGAGATATACATTTTTCTAATGTTGTTTTTTGTGAAGGAATGAGCGTCAGGGAAAATCCTTTCTTTTCCGGGATAGAAGTTCATCCTAATAAAGGACATCATCTTCATGTCCGCCTTTCACAAGAGATTGAGGATAAAGCAACTTTTAAAAAGAAACATTTTTTATTTCCTTTAGAAGATAAAATATACTATTACGGAGGTACATATGATCGGGAACAAACGGACAGCAAAATTGACGATTCAGCGGTCAGTCAATTGAAAAATGGTTTGTCAGAAATATACTCGCATGACTTTAAGATTATTTCAACAGAAGTTGGATTTCGCCCTACAGTTAAAGATAGAAGGCCGATTTTAGGGCAGCATTTGGAATTTGAAGATCTGTTCGTTTTTAACGGATTAGGAGCAAGAGGTGTATTGAATGGCTGTTATTTTGCTAAAGAACTTTTTGATTTCATAGAATATAATAAACCTTTACATCCGGAAGTTGATTTCAAAAGATTTATTAAATAAAAAAAATCCTGAAGACATCTGTTTTCAGGATTTTTGCAGAGAGGAAGGGATTAACACCTTAAGGTTTATAAAAGTTCATCACAAATTTATTAACCTATATTTCAATTGTTTATAATTTAATTTGTATCTTTGAGTGTCAAGAAAATTCAGTAAGTTACAATAAAAGTGGGTGTAAAAATGGGTGTAAATTAGGTTCAAATGCTTCTTGATGTTAAAGTATGAATATCAAAAGAAACATAAATTTTCAATTAGAAAATAGAACAAAAAACGGAGTTCTAATTTCAGAAAATGTTCCAATAAGAATCCGAATTACTTTTTTAGGAAATAGAGTAGAATTATTTGCCGGAATTAGAGTTGATAGAAATAAATGGAATGAAAAAAAACAAAGGGTTAAAAATAGCACTTACAATCATCAAGGTGAATCCGCTGCGGATATAAATGTAAAGCTTTCTGAATATGAAAAAGAGATTCAATCTATTTTTAAAAGATTTGAAGTTCTAGGAGTATTACCAACTAAAGATGATATAAAATTTGGATTTAGTTCTATTTTTTCAAATAGGAATTACCAATCCAAAAAAGATTTTTTCGGTTATTTTGATGAATTCGTTTCTGATAGTGGTCGATTGAAAAACTGGACAGATGCAACTTATGAAAAATTTGCAACTGTAAAAAAACATCTCACAGATTTTAATTCTAAAATTTCTTTCCCATATCTCGATGATGATGGATTGACTTCTTATGTTGAGTATCTACGGGATAAACTTGAGATGCGCAATTCTACAATAGAAAAACAGATTAGTTTTCTCAAATGGTTTTTAAAATGGGCTAAAACTAAAGGTTATAATTCAAATCTAGCTTATGAATTGTTCAAGCCAAAATTAAAAGCAACAAAAAAGAAAATTATTTTCTTAACTCAAGAGGAAATTCAGAAAATTAAGGATTACGAAATTCCTTGTCAAAAGCTCTATCTTGAACGGGTGAGAGATGTGTTTTTATTCAGTATTTACAGTGGGTTGAGATACAGTGATGTAAAAAATCTTAAACGTTCCGATTTAAAAAAGGATTTTTTTGAAGTTACTACTATCAAAACCGATGATAGTCTAATTATCGAATTCAATAAATATAGCAAGGAGATTCTCGATAAATACCACGACATCCCTTTCAAGGATGATAAAGCCCTTCCCGTAATCTCCAATCAGAAAATGAATGAATACATCAGAGAGTTGGCAAAACTTGCTGAGATAAATGAACCTATCAGACAAACTCATTACAAAGGAAATGAAAGGATCGATGAAGTTTCACCAAAACACGAACTTTTAGCAACACATTGCGGTAGACGAACTTTTATTTGTACCGCGCTATCTTTAGGTATTCCCGTTAATGTTATTATGAAATGGACAGGACATTCTGATTATAAATCTATGAAACCATATATTGATATTGCCGACGATATTAAAGCTAAAGCAATGAAAAAATTTGATGAGATATGAATTACGAAACTCAAATACTAAGTCAGATTTTCGAAATTTCTAAATTATATAAGAATGCCACAAATGTAATTGGTGGTAATGAGAGAAAAACTCAATCAACAAGTTCTTATTATGAGTTAATGAAAGAAGTCAAAATTATTTGCGAAGAATTAGATTCATATAATTTTGATTTTATCTTGTCTCAACTTTTGAAATTTGGTTATAATAAAGAAATTCTAAATGATCTTATAATTAACATCAATAAATATGAGAAAATATTTTTTCTCAGAAGAAGTAACCCAGTAAATCATTCAATATTTGATTATTTGAAAACAATTCCAGAATATATTGTTATTGAAGATCTAATTAAGATATGTAAAGATGATATCTGTGACATGATGAAAAATAAATCTGGAATGCCTGAATCAGAAAGAAAGCAAATCTTATCTGAATATGAAAAAGAACTATTGGTATTAAATGAAAAAAAAATAGTTATTCAAGATAAATTTTCATGGGCTAAAATCAATTATTATCTCAAAATAGAAAATACTGGTTCTGAATATTTGGAAAAAATCGAGAATTAT
>DAMDNI010000090.1:6502-10583 GCA_032083825.1 Bergeyella sp.
ATTTAATGCTAAAATTGTCGAGTATCTATATGAACAAGTTTCTGAAAATAGGTTATTTAAAAGAAATCGTATTGTTTCCTTATTTGACTTTTCTGCGATTATTAATATGAACGAACCAAAAGTGGATTGTTCACAATCTATAATAGTATCAAAATTTTCAAGCTTATTTTTCGCAATGGGTAATTTTGTATCTAATCAAGGTTATGATAAAGAAACTTGGGAAAAATTTGTTATTTCTAAGTTTGTTATGCATACTGATACTTTGCGAGCTCACAAAAAATCTGCAACTATAACTGATTATCAGAAAAAATTAGATACATATAAATCTTAATGAGGTTTATTTAGGTTATAGTTTTTTGTAAAACATAGTGTCTGAAACTGTCTGAACTATTAGTGCACAAAAAAATAATCAATCAAAACCTTTAACGGGCTGTTTTTTAGTTTGTTATTGTTTTGTTTTACAAGAAATTCACAAAAAATCACCAAAATTCATTTGGATATTTGTAATGTTCGAACGACGAGTCTATGCGCAAGACTATTGTTTAACATCTCAAAATTATTCTTATGAAAAATAACGAAGCGCCTGCATGGCAACTAACAATTGGTGAATTAAAGAAAATAGTACATGAGTGCCTTTCAGAAAATCCGATTCCTTTCAAATCTCAGGAAGAAAAAAAATATGTATATGGAATCAAAGGTATTCAGAAGCTTCTGAATTGCTCTGAATCTTCCGCAAAACGGTTGAAGAATAGTGGCGTTATCAATGATGCCATTATTCAGAACGGACGAAAAATAATCCTTGATGTTGAGAAAGCTTTAGTGCTGTTGAAAGAAAACCAAACTGTTGGACGGCAAAAACAGTAATCATGAATAACAGCATCTACACCTACATCAAGCTAATGTATGATTTTGCAGAGCAATATCCTGAGAAAATCAAACCTTATCATTGGGCGCTCTATATCGCCTCAGTTGAAAAGTGCAACCGGTTGGGTTGGAAAGACAAATTTGGACTCCCGACAGACCAAATGATGGAACTTTGTGGCATTTCTTCCCGAAAAATATATTATAAAGCGAGGAAAGAACTTGAAGAATGGAAGTTTATCAGAATTATCCAAAAATCCGTAAATCAAAGTTCGGCAACAGTCATTGCGTTATTATGTGATGAGTTGCCACAAGCGAGTAGCATCCCAAATACAAGCGCAACTGCAGCAAGACCTAACCAGGTTGCAAGCACAGCACCCATAATAAGACCTTATAAGACTATTAAAGACTTTAAAGAGAATAGTAATAATAGAGATTTTTTGAAAAGTTTGATCTTTGAAAATGAAGTGCTTATACATTTTCTTTCTGAAAAATCAAATGTTAAAGATGCAGAAAAAGAAAAAATAGACGAGTTTCTGGAAGAAAAATTTTCGACCGGCGAAAACTTGATTTGGAAAAATGAGAGTGATTTTCTGAAACATTATCGCAATTGGTTTCTAAAGAAATATTCGGCTTCGGAAACAAGAAACAACCTCCAAAAAGCAGAGCGAAGATGAGAAAGCAAAAAGAATATTTGGACAAAAAGCTGATTGATCCAATGGAATTTTATTCCTTTTTCAAAACTGCTTACCACTATTTTCAAGGCAAAGAATTTGATGAGATTTCTAATGATGGAGAAGCCCGAAAATTTGCAAGAACATTAATTTTTTATTTCCTCAGCAGAAAAAAGTTTCTCGATTCCCCTTTGCTAAATTTTAAAAGTCAGCCCAACTTAAACAAAGGACTGTTGGTAATTGGGAATTATGGCACCGGAAAATCTTCAATCTTCAGAACTTTTCATCAGCTTTTTTTTGAATCTAACAGTGGCAAAATCTTTATGAGATTCAAAAATAATTATCTGCTTTCCGATTTTCAATTTGGTTTTGTTTATCAAACCGTTAACCAGATTGTAAAAGATTTCGAAGGTTGTTCTTCCCCTGAAGAAAGAAAATTCTTTTGGGAGAAAATAACCAAAGGAACCCGATATTTTGATGATCTTACTACGGAAAAAGAAGCTTCAAATTTTGGAAAAACCAATCTCTTTGAAGATATTCTCGAAATGCGTTATGAGCAAAAAACAATCACGTTGGCAAGTATGAATTATGCCGGAAATTCTGTCGAAGACACTCTTGATTTTCTTGCAAAAAAATACGGAGAACGTGTGTATGATCGCCTGTTTGAAATGTTCAATATCATAGAATTGAAAGGTAAAAGCTTTCGAAAATAATGCGCTAAAAAAATCATTTCTGACGACAGGAAGAAATCAAAACGTTCCAAATTTACAGTGTGCGGACACGCTTATTGTAAACTTTGGGTACTTTTTGCACTAAGATGCTGCCTTACTGATAACTTTAAAACAAATGTTATGAAACAAGATTTCTTAACCAGCCTTTTTACACGTATTTCCCAAGAAGAAAATGCAAATAAAGCATTGGAAAAACGTAAAAAATTCTTCAGCGAAATTGGCCGAAAAGGTGGTTTGCAGAAAAAGAAAAATGCAGTTTTTTCAAGGGTAATTTCATCCCGATTTACTGAAAAAGAATATCAAGAAATTCTAAAAAAAGCAGAAAAACACAATCTTAAATTATCAACTTATTTGAGGTTAGTCGCAATTGAAGAGGAATTAAAAATAAATGAATTTCACACCGATCTTGTTCTCATGGATTATGGGATGAGCTTCAAAAGAATTTCCAACCTTCTAAGAAATGCTGAATGGAATGAATTTGAAAATAAAAAACAGATTATGGAAGAAATTAAAGCTATAACAGTATTAATCTATGAATATCTCTATTCAAAAATCAATGAAAAATGAACAATTCCGCAACAACCAGAAAAATTACAAAAATTGCGATAGAATATAATGGCAATGATAAAGGCACAGCCGAAATGATGGCTTCTAATCTTTTGATGAGTGACAGACCAGAAAAGCAATTTATTGAAATGAAAACGATAGTAAACCGAAATCAAAACGTGAAAAATTGGGCATTAACGGGTTACATTTCTGTTCCCGAAGAAATTGATAATAAAATATCAGATGAGCAACTGACCATTATAGCATTGCAAGCTCTGAGCAAAGTGGGAATTACTGATCAAAATCAATACCGCTTAGATCTGCATAACAGCACAAAAAATCGGCACATTCACTTCATCTGCAACCGGATCAATCTATATGGAATATGTACGGTAAAGGCTCATAATATTGGAACACGTTTCGGAGAAGCAGTACGAGAAATTTGTAAAGAAAGGGAGCTTCTAACGGATGTTGATATAGGAAAACAAAAAAGAGCCACAATGTTAGAAAATCTTACGAACTGTATTCAAACAAGCTTTAGTTTTGATGAACTGACAAAAAAAATGAGAGAAATCGGTTATGATTTGCAACTTTCCACAAATGTAAAAGATGGTATTTCCGGAATGCGGATCATCATGGAAAAAGATAAAAACCATCAAACAGAACGCGTCTATAAAGGCGGTTATAAACTATCCGAGATTTCTGGAAAATTAAAAGTCGCGGAAATCAAGCAGATTTTTGAATTGAAGGAAAAACTTCGGCTCTATCAAAAAAACTCTTCTAATTTGAAAGAATTACAAGCCAAGTTTAGGAGTGATGGAATCTACTTAAATATATCATTTAACAATGATGGCAAGACCGTAAAAGATGCATATTTCAAGTATTCTGACCCTTCCAACCAGTTAAATAAAAATGGGTGTTTTTATTCTCACTTTGAAGGCTATCGACTATCGCATATTTCAGGAACAAGTGCCGAGGATTTTCTCCGCAATTTACAGGTCAATAAAACCAAAATTGAGGAGGGGGCAACTTTATCGGTCGACCATGCTAAAACTCCGCAAAATAAATTTAATGGCGTTGATAGATTACTGGATGAACTTTTGAAACCGAGCTATGTAAGCAATTCTGATGAGGATTTATGGAGAAAGAGAAAAAAGAAAAGAAGATAAACAAATAAAATAAGAAAACAAAATTATGGACAATTATACTAATCATAACGAAAACCCAAATGATTCGGGGATGGAATTCTTAAAGCAAATACTTCTCTCG
>DAMDNI010000091.1:0-10520 GCA_032083825.1 Bergeyella sp.
TTTCTGAAATCTTCAAGCATCAGCTCATAACAATGATCCGCACGTTTCTGAAGGCTTTTTTCTTCCAGAAGTTTTTGCTTTTCTAAAGAAGGGAAGTTTGCATTCGTACAGATAAAGTTCAGCAAATCATCATTGTCATTAAGATTGTTAATGGCAAAATTGGCAGCGTTCGGAATATTGGGATCAAGCTGAATGATTTTTAAAGCTAAATCTTTGATGTTTGCCAAAAGTGCTTCATAGCTCTCCTTGTTTTTGGATTTGCTGTCTTTTATTTTGCTTATTTCTGCCCTGAAATAAGGCTGACTGGAAATAAAAGATTTGACTTTGAATTTCTCAATTCCCCTTGTAATTGCAGTGATATTCCCATCGGGAAGTTTGATGATTTTAATGATTTTAGCAATTGTACCTGTGGTGAAAAGATCTTCAGTTTCAGGATTTTCAATATTGGAGTTTTTCTGACTCACAATTCCGATAAGCTCGCCGTTTTTCTGCGCTTCTTCCAATAGCTGCTTGCTTTGTTCTCTTCCAGCGGTAATCGGAATAATCACTTTCGGGAACATTACCATGTTTCTTACGGGCAAAACCGGATATACCGTCTGTTCCTTGTTGTTTTTATTATCGTTTTTTTCGGAAAGATCAATTTCTTCTGCTACAATGCTGAAGTTTTCGTCCAAAATGTCTCCGAAATCAAATTCTTCAAATTCTACCATGAGATGTGACAATCTGTCATTTTATTTTTTAAAGATAGGGCATTAATTTCTGTTTGCTTTGAAAATCAATAGTTTTCAAAGAACGGAAGTTAATTGCCCAATTCCTGTGCCATATTTATAATCCGTCAGAATTTCAAAATCTGCTGACTTTAGTAAATGTTTTTAAAAAAGGGATTTAAATTTTTCTAATATTTTAAAAATGTGTATTTTCGCAGACTGATAAATTAGAAATACATATATAATATACGATGGCAGTTTTAGGAGAGATTAGAAAACGTCCTTGGCTTTTGATGGGAGCAATTGCAATTGCTTTACTTGCCTTTTTGGTGAATCCGGACAGTATTGATAAAGTGTTTGGGAAAGATCCGAATATTTTCGGGAAAGTAAACGGTGAAGAGATCACAAGAGATGAATTCAACGATCAGCTGACAATTCTTCAGCAGCAGGCACAACAACAAGGTCAGCCGATTAACGGTTTGGAAGAACAAACCTGGCAGATGCTTGTTCAGAGTAAACTGATCAAACAACAGTTCGAAAAGTTAGGTTTGGAAATGACAGATGATTTCTTCTGGAGCCAGCTTCAGTACGATCCGATGTTCGCTCAGAATCAGGCTCTTTTTGATGAGAAAGGAAACTTCAAAGTTCAGGAACTGAAAAAGCAGATCGAAGATCTTAAAAACAGCGGAGAAGTTCAGCAGTACAATCAATGGCTTAAAACAAGAAAATCTATCGAATATAGAATGATGGCGCGTCAGTTGTTCGCTAATATTTCTACAGGAATCACAACCAGCAAAAAAGAGGCTGAGGAAATGATGAAGCAGAGAGATCAGCTTGCTACCATTGATTTTGTAAAGGTTGATTATAATACTTTCGCACAGAAAAATCCTGTGAAAGTTTCTACTCAGGATCTGGCTGATTATATCAAACAGCATCCTGTTAGTTATAAAAGAGATGCCAGCAGAAATATCGGAGTTGTTTATTTTCCGGCTGCACCAAGTGCTGCGGATGATGCTGCAACTTTAACTGAAATCAATAAGCTTTTAAATGTTGGCAGTGATGTTTCAGGAGGAAAGGAAACTTTCCTTAACACAACCAATGACTCTCTTTTTGTAGAAGCGAATTCTGATGTTCGTTTTATGTCACAATATTTCCCGGCAAATCAGTTGCCTGCAGGAATTAAGGATAAAGTTGCCGCTGCAAGTATCGGGCAGGTTTTCGGGCCTTATAAAGAACAGAATTTTTATGTTGTAACGAAATTATTAGATAAAAAGCCGTCCGATTCGACTTTGTCGAGACATATTCTTATAGGATATAAAGGTGCAGAACGTTCTACAGCTACAAGAACAAAAGAACAGGCTAAAAAAATTGCTGACAGTTTGCTGGCTGTTATCAAAACCAATCCTGAAAAATTCTCTGATGGACTTAAGCTTTCCGATGAACCAAATGCTGTGGAAAGAGGAGGAAGTGTAGGATGGACAACTCCAGAGTCCCCATTTGCTCCTGGATATTTGAGCTTCCTTGCCCATAATGCTAAAGGTGCAACAGGAATTTCTGAAACATCTTTTGGATATCATATTATTAACGTTCAGGACAAAAAAGCCGGAACAATGAGCTACAAAGTTGCAAACCTTGTGAAAGGGATCAAAGCTTCTGATAAAACAGAAAGCGATATTTACGCAAAAGCAACTAAATTTATTCAGCAGGTTCAAGGGAAATCTTTCAATGATTTCTCTAATATCGCCAAAAAATCAAATTACCAGTTTACCAATCCTAAAAATGTAACTCGTTTCCAAGGGCAGATTCCTGGAGTGGGGACGGATAAAGATGGAGAGGTAATCACTTGGGCTTTCGATAAAGACAGAAAGAAAGGAGATACTGAAATTTTTACAGTTGAAGGTACAGGAGCAAAAATTGTTGCTTTTGTAAATGGCGTTCAAGAAGCAGGTCTTGCAGACCCTGAAAGTGTGAGAGACCAGGTAGAACCAATTGTTAAAAATAAGCTTTTAGCTAAGAAAATTCAGGAAAAAATAACAGCTGCCAATGCAACTTCCCTAGATGCTGTTGCGAAACTTTTTGCCAGCAGCAAACAAACCGCTCAGGTAAACCTGTTGAATCCGATGGTTGGAGGAGCAATGGAACCAAAAGTAGCTGGAGCTGCTTTCGGAGTTGCCAATAATAAGGTTTCAAACCCTGTAGAAGGTTTTTCCGGGGTTTATATTGTTCAGAGGAAATCAATTTCTACCAACAAACAGCCTGGAGATATCAAAAATATTGTGCAGGCGATTTCTCAGCAGAATTCTCAGATGTTCGGTCAGTCTTTACTGAAGAGTCTTCAGGATAATGCCGATATCAAAGATTACAGAAATGAGGTTTATAACAAAACCCAGCAGTAATAGTAGAAAACTATTATTCAGAATCGATATAAAAAGCGGCAGAAATGTCGCTTTTTTTAGTCTGTGGCAAAGGTTTTGAAAAGACATAGCAGAAAATAATTATATTTGTTAATTGATAAAATAGTAGAACGTGAAAATATCAAAAGAGATAAAAGCAGGTTTGATTGCCGTTATTGCAATCGTGGGATTCGTTTATTTGTTCCAATTCATGAAGGGTAAAAGCCTGTTCACTACAGATAATATTTTTTATGCAAAGTTTGATAATGTAGAGGGATTGGAACCTTCCAGTCCGGTTTCTATTAATGGGCTGAAAGTGGGACAGGTAGAAGAAATCAAGCCAATTACTGATAAAACAGGAGAAATACATTTCGTAGTAAAGGTTTTGGTAGACGATAATTATGAATTTTCAAAAAAGTCTACATTAGAAGTTTTTGAGCCTGGCCTTATGTCAGGGAAAGAAATGCGTGTAAATCTGGCTTATGGAGAACCATTTGCAAAAGATGGTGATACATTGTTAGGCAATTTCAAGCTTTCCATGATGAACAGTATTTCTTCGCAGGTTGGGCCGGTAAAAGATCAGTTGCAGAGCGTTTTGAAAAGAGTAGATTCTTTAACCAATAATGCAAACAAAATCTTTGATGACCGGAATAGAGCAGAGCTGAGCGCACTGCTTCACAATCTGAATAACACCGTTGCCGCATTTGAAGCGACCTCAAGACAAACCAATACTCTACTCACAAACAATGATCCCCGTATTCAGAAAGTTTTGGATAACGCCAATCTTGCTACCCTAAGCGCAAAAACAGCAATTGATAAATATGGCCATGTTGCAGAACAAATTGATGTTCAGAAGCTGAATAATAGTATTGATAAACTTAGCGTAACTGCCGATAAACTCAATAACATTATTTCTGGCATAGAAAAAGGAGAGGGAAGTCTTGGTAAATTGACCAAAGATGAAGATCTTTATAAAAATCTGAATTTGACAGTTACCAACATGAATGCATTGGTAGAAGATTTGAAAGCCAACCCGAAACGATATGTTAATTTTTCAGTTTTCGGGAAAAATAATAAATAAAGACTAATAATCATTTGCAATGCAATATCTTGATAATATTTTCTTTTTTATTTGTATTGTGGCAGGTTTCGGGCTTTTTGCCAGGAGCCTGAAAGAAATCTACAGTAACATCCAGCTCGGTAAAGCGATTGATCGTACCGACAACAAGCCTGAAAGATGGAAAACAATGGCAAAAGTAGCCTTAGGACAAAGCAAAATGGTGAAAAGGCCAATTGCCGGGATTCTGCATATTTTTGTCTATGTAGGTTTTGTGATCATCAATCTTGAACTCATTGAGATCATTACTGATGGCCTATTCGGAACCCACCGTTTTTTATCAGATATTTTCGGACATTCATTATATGCTGTTTTTACAGCTACCCTTGAAGTCTTGGCGGTTTTGGTTTTGGTTTCTGTAGTGATCTTTTTCATCAGAAGAAATTTGATTCATATCAAAAGGCTTAATATGAAAGAGCTTTTTGGATGGCCAAAACGTGACGCCAACTGGATTCTTGTTATTGAATTTGCCCTGATGATCGCTTTTTTCAAGATGAATTCTGCCGATTACATTTTGCAGCAGCGAGGAGTTTTGCACGAGTTAGGATCTTTTCCGATCAGCAAAATGCTTTTAGTTCCTATTATTAATCTTTTTGATTTCAGCGATGGCTTTTTAATGTTTACTGAAAGAGCTGCCTGGTGGTTTCACATATTAGGAGTACTATTTTTTATGAATTACCTTTATTATTCAAAACACCTGCATATTATTTTGGCTTTTCCGAATACATGGTTTGCCAATCTGAACAAAAAAGGCAAATTCAATAATCTTGAAGCAGTTACAAAGGAAATCAAGCTGATGATGGATCCTAATGCAGATCCGTATGCTGCTCCGCCTGAAGCCGATCCTAATGCCGTTCCGGAAAAGTTTGGGGCAAGCGATATTTTTGATCTCAACAGAGTACAATTATTAAATGCCTATTCCTGTACAGAATGCGGAAGATGTACATCGGTTTGTCCTGCCAATATTACAGGAAAAAAACTTTCTCCGCGCAAAATCATGATGGACACCAGAGACAGAATAGAAGAAGTAGGGAAAGTGATACGGAAAAAAGGGAAGTTCGAGGATGATGGGCGAAGACTGCTTGATGATCATATCCAAAGAGAAGAGCTTCGTGCCTGTACAACCTGCAATGCTTGTGTAGAAGCATGTCCTGTACTTATAGATCCTCTTTCTATTATTATGGAACTCAGAAGGTTTATGGTAATGGAAGAATCTTCAGCACCGCAAGAATGGAATCTTATGATGACCAATATCGAAAATAACGCAGCTCCTTGGCAGTACAATCAGGCTGACCGTTTAAATTGGGCTTTAGATTAAATTTTGAAACGTAAGCAATATTTGAAATACGTTACATTAATACTTAATACATTTTACAGAAAATGGATTTCACAGTAAAAACAATGGCAGAATACGCAATGGAAGGCAAATCTCCCGAAGTTCTTTTTTGGGTAGGTTGTGCCGGAAGTTTTGATGACAGAGCCAAAAAAATAACACGCGCTTTTTGCAAAATTCTTAATAAGATCGGTGTGGAATTTGCCGTTTTAGGACAAGAAGAATCCTGTACTGGTGATCCTGCAAAACGTGCCGGCAACGAATTCGTTTTCCAGATGATGGCAATTACCAACATTGAGGTTTTAAATGCTTATGAGGTAAAGAAAATTGTAACGGCGTGTCCGCACTGTTTTAATACTCTTAAAAATGAATATCCAAGTTTGGGAGGAAATTACGAAGTTCTTCATCATACCCAGTTTCTTAAAAATCTAATGAATGAAGGGAGATTGAAGATTGAGGGAGGAAGTTTTAAAGGCAAAAAAATTACCTTTCACGATCCGTGCTATCTTGGAAGAGCAAACGATGAATATGAAGCACCAAGACAACTTCTCGAAAAACTTGATGCAGAACTGGTAGAAATGAAACGCTGCAAAACCAACGGATTATGCTGCGGAGCTGGTGGAGCACAAATGTTCAAAGAACCCGAAAAAGGCAATAAAGACATCAATATTGAAAGAACTGAAGAAGCACTTTCTTTTGAGCCGAAAGTAATTGCGACAGGTTGCCCATTCTGCAACACAATGATGACAGACGGAGTAAAGCATTTTAATAAAAACGCAGAAGTAGAAGTTAAAGATATTGTGGAACTTCTAGCGGAAGCTGAGGATTTATAAAATAGGATATTAAAAGCTAATTTCAAATTAACATTTAAGTTTTTTCGATCCAATTCAAAACCGAATGATATTTTGGTTTCCAATCGAGGAAAAGTCGGGCTTTATCAGTATTCAGTCTGCAATCTGAACCAAATGCAACTGTTAGCGATCATTTCGCCCCAAATTTCGGCAGCTTCTGTTTTGTTGAGAGATACAGCATTTTCGTTTAATTTCAATTTATTTTGAATAACTTCAGCAATATTTTGAAACTTGCGATTCCGTTTTCCACAAAGAAATAAGAACCTGGTTTTGCTTTTTCCAAAGCGGAAATATACAAATCGGCTAAATCTTCTACATGCACATTGCTCCAACAATGTTCGCAGCTTTCTACATAAAATGCGGTTCCTTTTCTTCAGCCGTTTTTTATAGAAAGCAACAAAAGCATCGGCATAGAAAGATCTTTCGCGGATTTTGATTTCCAGATTTTTACGACTTGCGGTGCATAAGTTACGACACTAATGATGGAACCTACTGCTCCCAATAGGTTAGTTAATTCGTTCATTTTTAAAATTTTAGAATTTAAAGTTCGCAATCAAATTGGCGATTTCATTATCTGTTTCGCCGGAAGAACCACTGATGCCAACTGCGCCAATTACTTCCTCTTTATAGATAATAGGAACGCCGCCTTGTAAAGGCAAAAGATTGGGTGTTGTCGTCATGGATGGCATTCCGGAATTAATGAAATCTTCAAATAATTTGGATGGTGCTTTGATGTACGCTGCGGTTTTGGCTTTTCCAATGGCAACGTCTGTCGTTACAATTGCGGCATTGTCCATGCGTGCAAAAGCCAATAAATTTCCGGATTTATCAACAATCGCAATCGCTAAATTGAAGTTGCGTTCTTGGGCTATTTTCAATCCATAATTAGTTAATTTTTGCGCTGCCGATAAGGTAAGTTCGTGAATGGTTTTTATATTTTCCTGATCCATTTGTGTTACATTTTTAGTGTTCGATTCTTGTCCGAAAATTCCCAAAGGAATGATGCAGAGCAGAATCGCTACAATTTTTAAATTGAAAGAATTCATCTTTATGAAAATTTAGTGACGATGCGACAATTCGCGTCTTTCTTCGGAAGAAGCATCTTCAGAAAGACCAAATTTCCAATAAGAAAGTGCTTGCCATTCGTTGCGCTGCAGATTGGGATTGTTTCTTAAATTTTCCCGAATGCTTTCCACTGCTTTTTGTTCTGCGGCAGCAAAAACGAATTTTGAAGAGGAAGGAAATTCAGCTTTCTGAAAATGTTCAATGAGTGTACTTTCTTCGCCAGGATGATTGTTGAATGTCCAAATAATTTCGATGCCTTCCGGTTTTTTTAATTTCAAAATATCTTCTTCGTTATAGACTTCAATGATGGCTTTTCCTTTTGCATTTTCGGGCAAAGCTTCCAACATCACGCTAACAACGGGAAGCGCAGTATGATCACCCGCAATCAAATACCAATCTGCAGGTTGAAAAAGCGGTTTGTCTTTCACTTTCATCAAAACGCCCAATTCTTCACCAGTTTCAGCATTTATTGCCCATTTTGAAGCTGGCCCGTTTTCACCATGTGCTACAAAATCGATGGTCATCAAATTATTTTCCAAATCCAAATCTCGCAAAGTGTACGTGCGCATCAAAGGGCGACTTCCGCCTCTTCCATGTTCGAAATTGGGCAATTGAACTGGTGTATTTTTATTTTCGGGAACAATGATTTTATTGTTATCGCCTATTCGTGCAGCAGCAAAAATATTCATGTTGTCTCCTTGCAAAATCACTCGGATATAATGCGGAGTCAGAAATATTTTTTCTTTTACTGTCAATACTGCTGCCATCATTTGTGGTCTTTCTCGTTGTCTGTTTTCAAACATACATTTTGATTTTTGTTTCAGCAAAGTTCGCTTTAGAATCAGGTTTTCATTATGTATTTTCGCATAATAAATTTGTATTTTTACACTTTAATTTTTAGATGAAAAAGGACGAACAATTTGAACCGATTTCGGTGTTTTATCAAATATTGGAACCCCAAACTTCCAATTTGATGAAGCATAATTTCTATGAATTTGTATTCTTCAGTTCGGGGAAAGGGACGCATTATAATCATGAAGTCAGCATCGATTTTTCTGCGGGAGAATTGTTTTTTACAAGACCAGATGATGAACACGCTTTTGAAGTGGAAGAACCAACGAAAGTGTACTTTGTTCGGTTTACGGAAAGTGCGAAGTTTGTACTGAAAGAATTGGTGGAAAATTCCAATGGAAGAGCCGTAACATTGGCAAAAGCGCAATCTCCTTTGAATCCGAAAGTTACATTCAATGAAAATGATAGGACTTTGGTTTTGCAGATTTTTCAGTTATTGAAACAGCTTTATGAAAATCCTGCTAAAAACGAAAATTTGTGCTATTACCAATTGTTGTGTTTGGTGATGATAATTGAACGGAATTTGCAATATTCAAATGAAGAATCCGGGAAACAAGCTGCGAAAAAAGACATCAATCTTATCATAAATCACATTCATAAATTTTTGAAAAATCCTGAAATGCTTACGCTTCGTTACATCGCTTCAAAATTCAATATGAGCAGTAATCTTTTGGGAATTTATTTCAAACAAGAAACAGGACAATCCGTAAAACAATACATCAACAAATGCCGATTAGAAGTGATTGGTGAAAAAGTAGCAAAAAGCAAACTAACGTTCTCCGAAATTGCTTTTCAATTTGGATTTGTGGATGAAAGCCATTTCCATAAAAGTTTTAGAAAATTTTATGGAATGAGTCCGAGCAATTATAGAAAGATAGATTTGGTTAGTAAAAAATTGTAAAGGGATCCTCAGAAGAATGAATTAATTCAGAAAATATGTTTCGCTATTTTTTTATAATTTTATACCTTCAAATATCAATCTAATTAAAAATGAAAATAGAAAATTCTGAAATAGTAGAAACCAACGATTACCGCGTAATTATATATCCTGCATCAAGACCTTTCAGTGCAAAAGAATCAAAAGCCATTTCGGAAAAACTTTTTGATTTCCTGGCAACTTGGGCTGCACATGGCAAACCGCTCTCTTCTTCCTTTAAGATTGAAAAAAATCAGTTTGTTGTAATATGTGTAGATGAAGAAAAGGAGACTGCTTCAGGATGTTCTATTGATGCTTTGACGGGCGTTTTCCGTGAATTGGAAAACGAATTTCAGTTTGGTTTTTTTGACCGGATGAAAGCCAGTTTTGTACAAAATGAGGAAGTAAAAACCTTAAAATTATCAGACTTTAAAAATGGATTGAAAACCGGAGAAATTTCTCATGAGATTGAGGTTTTTGATTTCTCAAAATCCACGTATGTTACTTTTTTGTCTGATTTTCTTTTACCTTTGAAAAGAAGCTGGGCTGGGATTTATCTTGACTGACAATTCTTAAAATTACATAAAGAAGGCTCTTTCGGATTTTCGGAAGAGCTTTTTTTGATTTTCATAAAAATAAAGTTGGTTGTGAAATTATAATTAATATTTTATAAACCCACTTAAGTGAAAATTTTAAACATAAAAAAATATGTCATAAATAAAAAATAGTATAAGTAATTGTATAATACCGTTAATTTATAAAAATAGGTTTTTTTTATTCACTTTAGTTCTAAATTTATAAAAACAATAATGAGTAATTCATTATTTTTAAACTAAATTTATTATGAGAAAAATTCTAATTTTTTTATCATTGTGTAGTGTATTCGCAGCTAAAGCACAAAGTTGGTCATTAACAGGGAATACAGGAATTAGTCCCGAATTGAATTTTTTGGGAACGATAGATTCCAAAGATTTAATTTTCAAAACCGATAATATTGAAAGACTCAGAATTAATAGTGTTGGTGGTATAGGAATTGGCGGTGCACCAGTTTTAAATAGTGCACTACAAGTTTATGGTAGGACACAAGTCGTAACTAACATGAATGCTGATTCATTTTTTATTGGGAATAATAATACAAACATTGATAACGGAGTTGATTTAGCATTTTTAAGATATGGCTCATATCAACCAAATAATCCAGGTGTTATAACTGTGGCTGGATATACTTCTCCTACAAAATACGAGGCTTTTTTTACATTGAGAGCAAATGGGAAACTTGGACTTGG
>DAMDNI010000092.1:0-7200 GCA_032083825.1 Bergeyella sp.
TCCATGTAGGAACTCAAGTAGGAAACGGAAACACCTTGGTAACTTACCAATCCAACTAAAAAACACCTTATTACGAAATAGGAGGAGCAGCTTTGTTTCTCCTATTTTTTTTACCCATACTTACCGGGAAATTCCCCTAATATTATTAATTAGAATTGGTGATTTTGAAATCTAACGGAAAACCGTGATATCCCGCTCACTAATTATAATTAACTTTATCAAAACTAACCATGACTACTTTCGCTAAAATATTATCACTATACATTATAGTGTGCACAACCAACATCTCTGCACAGCAGATTTCTTTTGACAACCTCAATAGCAATAATGTTTTAAACCTAATTTCTCAAATTGCATCCAATGCGGAAGCAAGCAAAAATTCTGAGATCAATATTATCCAATACGGTAACCAGAACTATGCAGAAATTTCCGCCAATTCAAAAACTCAGCTCTCAGCATTACAATTTGGGGATTACAATTATCTGAATTTTGATAATTCATTTGATAAAACCAAAACAAAATCTGCTATTACAACACAAGGCAACAACAATATCATTGATATTACAGGCAGCAACAGCATTTCCGAAAAAATGCAGATCCATGTGAAAGGAGACAATATGACCATCTTTATGAGAAACTATTAAACCATGAAAAATGAACTTATCCTCTCCCATATTATTTTTATTGTTGCTCATGATTCCTGTAAAAACAATTGCACAGGAAGAAACCGGGCACATTACTTCCAAAATTGAAAATACGTTTGTTGAAGGTATTCTAAAACTTACCGCAACTGCTACCAACCAGACACAGGAATATCAGGAGCTTAATTATCTTTTTGTTTCCATAAAAAAAGGAGGATCCGGAAATCTCTCCAACAACAAGCAATCCGGGAAATTTACCTTACAGCCTGATGAAACAAAACAGCTATCGGAGATCAACATTAATATTCAGAAAAAAGATGCCGTAAAAGTCTTTCTCTACATCAAAGATGAGCAAACCCAAAAGCTGTTATCAAAAGACAGCCTCGAAATAAACGCTCAAAAGTTTGAAAATAAAATCAGCAAAGTGAATGAAAATGACTTGTTCGAAATAAAAGGCTTAACCATTGATGAAACCAAAACCAAAGTAGGGAAAGATTTTTACGATATTTTTTATCTGATGTATTCTAATGCAAATGAGAAATCATCAAGCGCTGTAACCATTAATGAGCTTCCTACAATCGGAAGAAGCAGCCAGATCTCTGTTGTGGTAGAAGATAAAACACTTTACAGCTTTGTATCAAATCCTGCCGAAGATTTCCTGAAAGAACAGGCAAACCTTACCATGAAAATTATAAAAGACTATTTCCAGAAAAAAACACTTATCAAAAATGAATTTATATACTAAAAAACTAACCATCACTAAAACTAAAAACCATAACCATGAAAACTTTATTAATAACTGTATTCTTTGCAGGAAGCTGGGCATGTCTTCAGGCGCAGCAGCTGGTTTACAAACCGATGAATCCTGCATTTGGCGGAGATACTTTTAATTACCAATGGCTTTTAAGCTCAGCAAATGCACAAAACCAGTTTGATGACGACGATAAATTTGGAAACTTAGCTGATGACTATGACTCTCTCAGCAGTTTTACAAAAAGTCTGAACCGTCAGCTTCTCAGCCAGCTTACCAACAATCTTTTCACCCAGCAGTTTGGCGAAGGAGCCATTACTCCCGGGAAATATATGATGGGCTCTATGTTTCTGGACATTTCAGAATCTTCCCAAGGCCTTGTTATCAATATTCTCGATACGCAGACAGGAGAACAGTCGCAAATCATCATTCCGAGATAATCTGTAAAGCACAAGACCATGAAAGTTCTAACTCATTTCAGGATTGGGATAAGTCTGCCCATAATTTTGCTTTTTCAAAGCTGCAGTACTCTTTTTAACCCTCCTGCAAAAGGTGAAAAATCAACACTCGGAGAGTTTACCAATCTCACCGCCGAATTAAAAGAGATCCCTCCTCCAAAAGAAAAAATTGTAGTAGGAGTTTACAAATTCCGCGATCAGACAGGACAATATAAAGCATCCGAAACCGGAAGCAACTGGAGTACAGCCGTTCCGCAAGGAACTACAACCATCCTCATCAAAGCTCTGGAAGACAGCAAATGGTTTATTCCTATCGAAAGAGAAAACATTGCCAATCTTCTCAACGAAAGACAGATTATCCGTTCTACAAGGCAGGAATATTCCAAAGAATCTGAAAAAAATAACCTCTCGCTTCCGCCTCTACTATATGCCGGAGTTTTGCTGGAAGGAGGAATTATTTCTTATGATACCAATGTGATGACCGGCGGAATCGGAGCCCGTTATTTCGGAATCGGTGGTTCAACACAATACAGACAGGACAGAATTACAGTCTATTTAAGAGCAGTTTCTACATTAAACGGAGAAATCCTTAAAACCGTTTATACTTCCAAAAATATATTATCCACAAGCATCAGCGGTAATTTTTTTAAATATATTGATACAGAAAGACTGCTGGAATCCGAAGTTGGTTTTACACAAAACGAACCTGTACAGCTTGCCGTAACCGAAGCTATTGAAAAAGCAGTAAAATCTCTGATTATAGAAGGCCTTCAAGACAAAATATGGGGAAAAGCTGTAGACGAAAACAGCCCGCTTTATAATCAGATCATCAGCCGCTACAAAAGAGAAGACCGGGACAATGAAACACGCCTTCTGGGAAATAAAGTAGAAAATTCTATCAGAAAATCCGTTTCTGTATCGGCAAATGTAGAAGTCCAGCAGATCAACGGAGATTATAAAAATGCTGAAAATACAGTGGGAAGCAAAGTCGGAATAAAATTTATGCTGACAAAAAACCTTTATCTGGACGGTAGCTTTAATTATGTAAAAATTAAAAATACGGGAATCATCGAAAGAGATTATTACGGCCCTGAACTCAATCTCTACTATATGTTTTTGCCGCAGTTTAAATTTACTCCCTTTGTTTACGCCGGTGCCGGCGCTCTTGTTTCAGAATACAAGCCTTTTTACAAAATAAATCTTGGCGGAGGCATAGATTATCTTTTAACAAACAATCTGTCTGTTCAGATATATTCTCAATACGATATGGGATTCCGTGACAAGCTTGACGGCCTGGTCAGCGGAAAACAGAACGACAATATCATAAGATTCGGAATCGGATTTAATCTTTATTTGGGAAATCATTAAAATTACTGACCATGAAAAATTTATATAAAATACTTTGCATAAGCCTCACTTTACTTTTACTATTTTCCTGCAAAGAAGAACTTGTAGATCAGATACAGACTGCAACAATAAAAGGAAAAGTTGTAAGAAGAGGAACCAATACACCTCTTGCAAATGTAAAAATCACCACCTCTCCCAGTACCAATACGATTTTCAGCGGGACTGACGGAACTTTTGAGATTATTGATGTTCCGATTGGCGATTATTCTGTAAAAGCTGAGGTTTCGGGTTACCTGAATAACTTTCAGTCGGCAAACCTTAAAAATTCTGAACAAATTGTCAATATTGTGTTTGAGATGGAAGATGACGAATCGCTCAATACACAGCCAAGCATTCCGGAACTTTTAAGTCCTGTTGATAATGCTATTAATCAACCTCTTACTGTACAGCTCACCTGGAAATCTACTGATCCTGATTCCCTGGATATTTTAAAATATAAATTGATCGTCAAAAACAACCTCAACACAAATGTGCTCGAAATCAACGATCTTGAAACCACTACTTACACTTTAGAAAATCTTGAATATGGCGTAAGCTATTTCTGGCAGGTTGCCGTCAATGACGGAATTCATGACGACGTTTTCAGCCCGGTTTTCAAATTCACGACAAATGCTGTTCCCAATAACCGCTATCATTATGTAAGAAAAGAAAACGGAAATCTTTATATTGTTTCCAGCGATGCAGAAGGAAATTCATTCAAACTCACCAATACCTCATATAACAGCTGGAGGCCGAGAAAAAACAACAATTCCGGGCTTATCTCTTTTCTTCGGACAGAAGGCGGAAATTCACACATTTTTACATCAAACCCTGATGGTTCCAATGTTTTTAAAGTAACTCAAATTCCGTTGGCCGGCTTTAATAATCTTGAACTCGATTATTCCTGGAGTACAAATGGTGAAAAATTCATTTATCCGAATTTCAATAAACTTTATAAAATCAATAAAGACGGAAGCGGGCAAGAATTGATCTATACTACAACCGACGGAAATCTTATTTCCGAATGCGACTGGAGCTATGACGGAAGCATGATCGCCTTGAAAACCAACGATTACTACGGCTACAATACGAAAATCATTATTATAGATCTCTTGGGAAATACATTGAAAACGATCTTAACCGGCATGAATGGCGCAACAGGAGGACTCAATTTTTCTGTTGACAATCGATATCTGCTTTATTCACACGATATTTCAGGATATCAGGACAGCAATTACAGGCAATTGAATAGTCATATTTTCATTTATAATCTTACAGATGATACTGTTCGGGATGTTTCAGAAGAAAGCCAGAAACAAAACGGAACCAACGATCTTGATCCGAGATTCTCACCGAACAATGCACAGATTATTTTTACAAATACTTCTAATGACGGTATTTCTCAAAGAAATATTATGGTAATCAATCTGACCTCTGATACAGAATCAGAAAGAGCATCTCTTTTCGAAAACGGAGAAATGCCCGATTATGAATAAGCCAAAAACACAATCTATATAAAGAAATATGCTGGAATGATTATTCCAGCATATTGTTTTCTACAGCATATTTTACAATGCCGATGGAATTTTTTACATTCAGTTTCATCAGTATTTTTTTCCGGTGTGTTTCTACGGTATTCACGCTGATAAAAAGTTTTTCTGAAATCACTTTGCTGCTGTATCCATCACAGATCAGCTTCATCACTTCGATCTCTCTTTTTGTAAGAGCATCTGCGCTTGATTGGTGCTTCTCGCTCCGATGGCTGATATACCCGATCATTCTCTCTTTTGCACTGCTGCAAATATAAATATTGTTGGATTGCAGAATCTTCATTGCCTCAACAAATTCCTCAAAATTCGTATCCTTATCCAGATAACAATGAATTCCCCTTTCAAAAAGCTTGCGGATATCACTAAGGTCAAAATAATTTCCCACTACTGCTATTTTTACTTTTTTATTAATCTCTGAAATGAGAGTAATAATTTCAAGAATCTCATTGATATTATTCTGATGAAAGCCATGAATCACAAATTCTGTAGGCTGGTTTCGATAATTTTCAAGAAATGCGGGCTGCGAACTGTATTGGTATACAGCATCAAAAATCTTCTTTTGCAAGAGGATATTTGACAATCCCTGTATATAGAATACGGGATCGTCATAGATTGTTAAACTATGTCTCATGGTTGCGGTTATTAGTTGCCGCAATATAAGAAAAATAACAATACAAATCTGCGATTAATGCTAAAAAAAATGCAGAAAATCAATCATTTAAGAATACTAAAATGTATAAACTTTAATAATAATCAAAGTTGAGTTTCAATTATGTTTTTGAAGTGTATCGAAAAGCAGACTATCTTTATTTTAAATATTAAATAAATAAATTATCATCCACAAAATTAGGTAGCGTCACTTTCAGATTCGGTTCGGCTTCCATGGCTCTTTTAATAGCGAAAACAGCACCTTCATTTCTTGCCCAGCTTCGTCGGGAAATTCCGTTATTTACATCCCAGAAAAGCATCGATTTTAGTCTTCTGTCGGCATCATCGCTTCCATCCAGCAACATTCCGAAACCTCCGTTGATCACTTCTCCCCAACCAACTCCGCCTCCATTGTGAATACTTACCCAAGTAGCCCCACGGAAACTGTCGCCAATCACATTCTGAATCGCCATATCTGCCGTAAATCTGGAACCGTCATAAATATTGGAGGTCTCTCTGTACGGCGAATCCGTTCCCGAAACATCATGATGATCTCTACCCAAAACCACCGCTCCGATTTCTCCGTTGGCAATGGCTTTGTTGAAAGCTTCAGCGATTTTCATTCTTCCTTCTGCATCGGCGTACAGAATTCTCGCCTGCGAACCAACGACCAGATTGTTTTCCTGAGCGCCTTTGATCCACTGGATGTTATCTTTCATCTGCTGTTGAATTTCAGCGGGCGACGTTTTAATCATTTCCTCTAAAACGGCACATGCAATATCATCGGTTTTCTGCAAATCTTCGAGTTTTCCGCTCGTACAAACCCAACGGAATGGCCCGAAACCATAATCAAAACACATCGGTCCCATAATATCCTGAACATAAGACGGATAGGCGAATTTTTCGCCACCCGATTTGGAGCGATTCGCTGGACAAAAATTTCCGTTTTCATCTTTAAAAACATCGGCTCCGGCTCTTGATGCTTCCAGTAAAAAAGCATTTCCGTAATCGAAGAAATAAGTTCCTTTTGCTGTATGTTTGTTGATGGCGGAAGCGTGTCTTCTTAAAGTTTCCTGCACCTTTTCTTTGAATAATTCAGGGTTTTCTGCCATCATCGCATTTGATTCTTCAAAGGTTTGATCAACGGGATAATAACCGCCCGCCCAAGGATTGTGAAGCGAAGTCTGGTCTGAACCAATATCAATCCTCAGATTTTCTTCATCAAATTTCTCCCAAACCTCAACAATATTTCCAAGATAAGCCAAAGAAACCGTTTCTTTATTTTCCTGAGCTTTTCTAACTCTTGCTACCAATTCATCCAGATTTTCGTGGATTTCATTCACCCATTTCTGATTGTGACGGATTTTGGTAATCTTTGGATTCACTTCTGCAATCACGGTAATGCAACCTGCGATATTTCCTGCTTTTGGCTGAGCTCCCGACATTCCGCCTAAACCTGAGGTCACGAATAATCCGCCTTTTGGTTCTTTATTAATTTTTCTGAAAGCATTCAAAACCGTAATCGTAGTTCCGTGAACAATTCCCTGAGGACCGATGTACATATAGGATCCTGCCGTCATTTGTCCGTACTGAGTTACACCCAAAGCATTAAACTTCTCCCAGTCATCCGGTTTAGAATAATTCGGAATCATTATTCCGTTGGTCACTACTACTCTCGGTGCATCTTTATGAGATGGGAATAATCCCATCGGATGACCGGAATACATGGTTAATGTTTGTTCGTCTGTAATTTCCGACAGATATTT
>DAMDNI010000092.1:7210-10276 GCA_032083825.1 Bergeyella sp.
ATTTCATCGTCAAAAGGTATTGAGCCCAGTTGCTGAAAACCGCACCGTTTCCACCGTAAGTAATCAATTCGTGCGGATGTTGCGCCACTGCATAATCCAGATTGTTCTGGATCATCAGCATAATCGCTTTTGCCTGCTCAGATTTTCCGGGATATTCTGCAATATCTCTTGCTTTCATCTCATAATCCGGACGAAAACGGTACATATAAATTCTTCCGTAACTTTCTAATTCTTCCTTAAACTCCGGCAATAATTCTGCGTGGAATTTAGGCTCGAAATAACGTAAAGCATTTTTCAGAGCGAGTTTTTTCTCTTCGTCCGATAAGATTTCTTTACGTTTCGGTGCGTGGTTGATGTTTTGCTCGTATGGTTTTGGTTTCGGTAATTCGGTGGGAATTCCCTGTTGTATTTCTTCTTGGAATGTCATTGTTTTGGTTATCTGTTGATAGTTGTCAGTTGTTAGGTTTTTCTGGTTTTAAAGATATTCAAATTAGAAAATCTCTGCAAATAAAGAAAGAAAATCTACAGCGTGATGGGAATTCCCCCTCCTTTGGAGGGGTGAATTCTGAAATCTTCAGTTTCAGAATTCGGGGTGGTTAATAGTGATAATGTAAAATGATAAACTCTTCCAAATTTTTCATAACTAAAGGAAGATTATTTTTCACATCAAAATCTGTAATTCTGAATATTTTTAATCCTAAAGATTCTAAAAATGTTTGCGTTATTTTATAAATCTCTTTTTCATCATGGCTTGAACCATCAATCTCAATAACCAAACCAAGTGTTTTAACATAGAAATCAACAATATCATTACCGATAATTCTTTGTCTATCAAAATCAATGTTATGAAATGTTCTTGCTCTGACTTGCTTCCAGAACAGGACTTCACTTAAAATTCCTGCTTTGCGTTTTCCGGGTAATACTTTTTTTAAGCTTGGATTGTATGGTAGATTTTCCACGAAGTTCCTGCGGATGGGAACTCCGTTGATGTAAGTTAGGATTTCATTCATTGTTTGTGCTTTTATTAACCACCCCGTCAAAAATTCTTTGAATTTTTGACAAAGGAGGGGAATTTTAGTAATTTATACAATTATAAATTTAGTAAATCTATTATTATATTCTATATTTGCACCACAAAAAAGGGTGAATCGTGTGAAATTCACGAGCTGTCGCGCAACCGTGATTCGCTTAAGCGAAAAGTCGGATCCCCGAAATCTTTCGCGATATGAAGTAGGAAATCTATAAGATTCCTATTCATTTCAAATGTATAATTTTTTAATTCTTAAAAAGAAATGAATTACGAGACTAAAATTCAGCAGTCAGAAACGCACGTCTTCAAAGTTGTTTTCCCAAACACGACCAACCATCACAACACAATGTTTGGCGGAAAAGTAATGGAAATGATGGATGAAGTTGCTTTTATGACCGCTACACGATTTGCAAGAAAATCTTTTGTAACAGTAAGCTGTGATAGGATTGATTTCAAAAAACCAATTCCAGCCGATACTTTGGTAGAACTGATCGGCAAAGTAAAATATGTCGGAAACACAAGCGTAAAAGTGAACATTGAGATTTTTATAGAAGAAATGTATGCTGACACAAGAGAAAAGGCTGTTTCAGGCGATTTTACATTAGTAGCAATTGATGAAAACAAAAAACCTTCAAGAATATTTGAAAATACAGAAAACCTTGCATAAGCAAGGTTTTATTTTTTTTGATTGGATAAATTGAATTTATCTTATTCATAAACTTCAGGATTCACGCAATTAGGCATTTTTTCACTTTTTGAAAATGCAATGATATTTTCTGCGGCCAATTTTGACATTCCGTTTCTGGCTTCAATTGTTGCAGAACCAATGTGAGGAAAAACGCATACATTCGGCAGTTTCAAAAGAGAATTATCTTTATCCATCGGTTCCGGATTGGTAACATCAAGGCCTGCTCCCCAGATTTTTGTGGATTTTAGAGCCTCAAATAAATCATTTTCATTATGAAATCCGCCTCTTGCCGTATTGATGAAAATAGAATTAGGCTTCATTTTTTCAAAAACCGATTTGTTGAAAATATTCGCCTGCTCATTTGTGTAATTGGCGTGAATGCTAATCACATCAGAATTGAGAATCAATTTATCAAAAGAAACATATTTCGCATTCAGCTCACTCTCAGCATTTTCGTTGCGGTTTCTGTTATGATAAATAATGCTCATATCAAAAGCGGCTTGAGATTTTTTTGCCATTTCGAAACCAATTCTTCCCAAGCCAAAAATCCCTAGCGTTTTCCCATACAGTTGCTGGCCAAGCTGTTCCATCGGAGAAAAATCTTTCCAGTTTCCTGATTTTACTTTTTCGATGTTGTAAACTGCTTTTCTAGAAACCATCTGCATTAGCAGGAATGCTACATCCGAAGTTGCATTGCTCAAAACATCAGGTGTATTTCCTATGGGAATTTTCCTTTTTGTTGCCTCTTCAATATTTACCTGATCGAAGCCTACAGAAAATAACGCAATACCCTTTACATTAGGACAGGTTTCAAAGAAATCTTTATCAAAATTATTTTTCCCAACATTCAGGATGAGGTCTGACTTTTTACAATATTGCAGCCATTCTTCTTTAGTAAGGTTTTCTTTTTCGGGAAGGATAATTTCTACATTTCCTTCTTTTAAGATATGCATCCCTTCTTCAGGAATTCTTTTATTTAAAAATACTTTCATCTTGTTTTAATAAAAAAATAAAACCGGAAAAAATCCGGTTTTTTAAGTTTATTCATTTTCCGATTCTTCCAAATCATTGTGATTGTCACCGCCGAGACTCCAATAGTTGTTTTCTTCGTCTTCGGAACCGACAGACTGCTGCTCGTCATCCAGCTCTGAACCGGGAACATCAAGTCCCATTTCAAGATCTTCATTTTCTGTGTCGGGTTCTATCGGAACGCCGTCATTGTCAAGAGAAATATGCGGCTCCTGATTGAAAATATCGTCAGTTTTCGGATAATCCAATCTTTCAAGATTGCGGTCTTGTTCTTTTTTATTATCGTCAGGATTCATATAAATGTAATTTTATTATCAAA
>DAMDNI010000092.1:10286-10515 GCA_032083825.1 Bergeyella sp.
GATACTCAAACTGAACTGATGCAAAGATTATTCCTTAATTACCTTCACGGCATTGGTTTCCGTATCAGAATTGATCTTGAAAATATAGGTTCCTTTTGCGAGCGCACTCACATCCAATGAATTATTTTTGGAATTTTTATTCAGACTTACGGTTTTTACCAGTTGTCCTGCTGCGTTGTAGATCTCAACATTTTTAAGATTCAGATTCTTTTCATTTTGAATCGTGATT
>DAMDNI010000093.1:0-10513 GCA_032083825.1 Bergeyella sp.
ATCGTAAGAAAATCACTCTACACAAAAAAACCGCCCAGATTTCTGAACGGTTTTTATATATAAAAGTAATGATGTTTTTTTTACATCATTCCTGGCATTCCTCCATGAGCATGAGGCATTCCTGCATCTTCTTTAGGAACTTCTGTGATGACACATTCAGTTGTTAGAAGCATTCCTGCAACTGAAGCTGCATTTTCAAGAGCAACTCTTGTTACTTTAGTCGGATCGATAATTCCGGCTTCCAGCATATTTACATATTCGTCAGATTTTGCATCATATCCGAAATCTGCTTCTCCTTCTGCTACTTTAGCAACGATTACAGAACCTTCTCCTCCTGCATTTCCTACGATGATTCTTAGCGGCTCTTCAATGGCTCTTTTTACAATTTTGATTCCTGTAGTTTCGTCAGGATTGCTGCCTTCAAAATTCAGCGCATTGATCGCTCTAACTAAAGCAACACCACCACCGGCAACAATGCCTTCTTCTACTGCTGCTCTTGTTGCATGAAGTGCGTCATCTACTCTGTCTTTTTTCTCTTTCATTTCAACTTCAGAAGCTGCACCAACGTAAAGTACGGCAACACCGCCAGCTAATTTTGCCAATCTTTCCTGAAGTTTTTCTTTATCATAATCAGAAGTTGTTGTTTCCATCTGAGCTTTGATCTGCGCAACTCTTCCTTTGATCTGAGCTTCGTCTCCACCACCATTTACAAGGGTTGTATTGTCTTTGTCGATTACTACTTTTTCAGCAGTTCCTAACATGTCAATTGTAATGTTTTCCATGGTGAAACCTCTTTCTTCAGAGATTACTTGTCCGCCAGTAAGGATTGCGATGTCTTCCAACATTGCTTTTCTTCTGTCACCGAATCCAGGTGCTTTTACAGCGGCGATTTTAAGAGAGCCTCTCAATTTGTTTACCACCAAAGTTGCCAAAGCTTCGCCTTCAACTTCTTCTGAAATGATCAAAAGAGATTTTCCTCCTTGTGCAACAGGTTCAAGAACCGGAAGCAATTCTTTCATAGAAGAGATTTTCTTCTCAACTAAAAGGATATATGGATTGTCTAGTTCGGCAACCATTTTCTCAGGATTAGTCACGAAATATGGAGATTGGAAACCTCTGTCAAACTGCATTCCTTCTACCACATCAACAGTTGTATCGATTCCTTTTGCTTCTTCCACCGTGATTACTCCTTCTTTTCCTACTTTTCCGAAAGCTTCAGCGATTAAGGAACCAATTGTTTCATCATTATTTGCAGAAACAGAAGCAACTTGTTTGATTTTATCATTATTATCACCAACTTCCTGAGATTGAGCTTTTAGATTTTCAACTACTGCAGAAACCGCTTTGTCAATTCCTCTTTTCAGATCCATTGGATTTGCTCCTGCAGCAACGTTTTTCAAGCCTTCTCTTACGATTGCCTGAGCCAATACAGTTGCAGTTGTAGTACCGTCTCCGGCAATATCGTTGGTTTTGGAAGCTACTTCTTTTACCATTTGTGCTCCCATGTTTTCTACTTTGTCTTCCAGCTCGATTTCTTTTGCAACCGAAACACCGTCTTTAGTAACGTGAGGGGCTCCGAAAGATTTCTCGATTACTACGTTTCTTCCTTTTGGTCCTAAGGTTACTTTTACTGCATTTGCCAATGCATCAACGCCTCTTTTAAGGGCATCTCTTGATTCAATATCGAATTTAATTTCTTTTGCCATTTCTTTTTGTATTAATGTACTTCGTACAATGTATTAATGAATTTTGTATTCATGAAAAGGGAAATGATTTTTACATGAATGCATTTTGCTTTTTACAATTTTTTACCCAATAATTCCTAAAAGATCTGCTTCTTTTACAATCAGATAATCTTTTCCTTCAAATTTAAGTTCAGTTCCGGAATATTTCCCGTAAAGTACTTTGTCACCTACATTTACAGTAAGTGGCTCATCTTTTTTACCGGGACCAACTGCAACAACAGTTCCTTCTTGTGGTTTTTCTTTTGCGGTGTCCGGAATGATAATTCCTGATGCTGTTTTTGTTTCAGCAGGAGTTGGTTCTACCAAAACTCTGTCTGCTAAAGGTTTAAAATTTACTGACATAATTATTTTAGGTTTTAATATTATTCTTAACCTGTTTTCTCCAAGAATGTGCCAATAAAGCCGAATGCTGAAAGTTATAAATCAGAAGTAAAAAATGGCAGTTTTTTTATTTTTGAAGTGAAATTTTGGCAGAAAAAAAGCCATTCAAACGAATGACTTTTAAGATGCTTTTAAGTTTTTTTTATTTCTTTCCGGCAGCCTGCATCGGATTTACTTTTCCGCTTGCGCCGCCTCTTGCGGTTTCTTTTTGTGACTGTTTGAAAACTTGGAATTTTGAAGGGCTTTCCGTTACAGAACCGATATTCCAAAAATTGTTTGAAGTGTCAATATCCGCAGTTTCTTTCATCGGATCCAATTGGATGGATTTTAATTTTTTATCAAAATAATATGTTTTGGAAACTTTTTGCTCATTCGCTCTCCAAATCTGTACGTTGATTTTGTCATTCAGCTTAGAGCCGTCTTCAAAACTGAATTCAAGAATAATAGGCATTACCAGACCTCCTTTATTGGCAAAGTCAATCTGATAAGCAGTAATATTCTTTTTGTTGTTTTTGCTTTTATCCTGATCCGTCAGTTTTTCCGAAGATTCGGATTTTATGGTATATTCTTTTGACGTATCCAATTTTTCCTCGCCTCTGTCATAACGATAATAAAAATCCTGAACATTTTTGTCTGTATCTGCATAAAATTTTATGTTCTTATCCTCCCTGTTTCGGATTTTAGAAATATCTTCAAATTCGTTAAGAAGAGGGCCTTCTACTTTATATTTTGTTTCTTTTACCTCTTTAGGAACAGCATCAAAATCTGGTGTTGCTATAGAAACTTTGTCAATCGCAATGTCTACAGGATCTGTGCTGTAAAACCAGCCTCTCCAAAACCAATCGAGATCTTCACCACTTGCATCTTCCATTGTTCTGAAAAGATCTGCAGGCTCCGGATGACGGAAGGCCCATCTTTTTGCATAAGTTTTGAAAGCTTTATCAAAAAGTTCTCTTCCCATAATGGTTTCTCTCAAAATATTTAAACCAGTTGCCGGTTTAGAATATGCATTCGGGCCGAATCTGGCGATATTTTCGGAGTTTGTCATGATTGGCTCCAGCTCGTCTTTCGGAAGCTTCATGTAATCTACGATCGTCCAGGCCGGGCCTCGTTTTGATGGGAATTTATTATCCCATTTTTCTTCTGTAAGGTATTCTACAAAAGTATTAAGACCTTCATCCATCCAGCTCCATTGCCTTTCATCGGAATTGATGATCATCGGGAAAAAGTTGTGTCCTACTTCGTGAATAATCACACCGATCATTCCATTTTTTATTGCTTCAGAATAAGTTCCGTCTTTTTCAGTTCTTCCGTAATTGAAGCAGATCATTGGATATTCCATCCCGTTAGCAGCTTCTACAGACTGAGCAACCGGATAGGGATACGGAATCGTAAATTCTGAATATGTTTTGATCGTATGTGCAACAGCTTTCGTCGAAAATTTTCTGTATAATCCGTATGCTTCTTTTCCGTAAAAGCTCATTGCCATTACTTTATTGTTGTTTTCAGGGATGGTAACTTTCATCCCGTCCCAAATAAATTTTCTTGAAGATCCCCAGGCAAAATCTCTTACATTCTGAGCTTCGAATTTCCAGATTTTGCGATCTTTTGATCTTGATTTTTCAGCTTTTTTTGCTTCATCTAATGTAACGATTTCAATAGGCTCATCTGAATTTTCTGCTTGCTTGTATCTTGTAAGCTGGGCTGATGTCAAAACCTGATCGTAATTCTTGCATTCTCCTGTTCCGCCAATAATATGATCTGCAGGAACATTCATAGAAACCTTGAAATTTCCGAAGACTAATGCAAATTCTCCGCGGCCGGTAAACTGATGGTTTTGCCAACCGTGAAAATCGCTATAAACACACATTCTTGGATACCATTGTGTCATGGTGTAAAGATCATTTCCGTCTTCCGGGAAATTTTCATAACCGCCTCGTCCTCCTTTTTCCATGCGGTTCGGGATGTTATAATTCCAATCGATTCTGAAAATAAATTTTTCTCCGTTTTTCAGTGGTTTAGAAAGGTCAATCCTCATCATCGTTTTATTGACAATATATTTCAGTGGATTTCCTTTTTCATCTGTAACTTTTTCCAGATTGATGCCATATCCGTTGTCTTTTACGGGAAGCTCAGTTTTATTTAGTCTTTCTATACTGGAATTTTTTGGAAGTGTGGAAGAGAACGGATAATCAGCATTCTTTACTGAAGATTGCTGATTTTCATCTAATTGCAGCCACAGATAATCCAAATTGTCGGGCGAATTATTATAATAAGTAATGGTTTCTGAACCTTTCAGGTTTCTTTTTTCTTCATCAAGATATGCAGAGATGTCGTAATCTGCCTGTTGCTGCCAATAATTTTGTCCGGGAGCTCCTGAAGCTGTTCTGTACGTATTGGGTGTTGGAAGAATGGTTCCTAGCTGTTCAAATTTGTTTCCGTGATTACTTCCTGGATTGTTTTGGATATTCTGAGCATTTAAAAAAATGGAACATAATACAAATACGACAATTTTAAACTTCATTTCAATAAAAATATTGGGTGATTTTAAATAAAGAATCAAAATTAAGAAATCTTTATTAAATTTTTAAAAAAAATAAAAGTTTTTTCATTAAAATGGAATCCGTTCTAAAGTCATTTTCAGTGAAAGGGCAAAAACGCCTGAGGAAATGAATAAAATCCAGTCTTTCCTATTGATTCGGAAGATATTCAGCAAAATAAAAAGTATGATTAAAATAGCGATAACCAAGGCAATCTGTCCCAATTCTAGCCCGATATTGAAGCCCAAAAGCGGAACGAAAATAGTTTGTTCTTTTGCCAGTGTCATTCTTGCTATATTAGCGAATCCCATCCCATGAATCAACCCGAAAAATAATGCAAGGTAATAGTTCATTTTCATCAAAGTTTTCTGATTGCTTTTCATCAGGATATTGTCCAGCGAAGTGATGACAATCGTTAAAGGAATAAGGAATTCAACCCAATTTCCCGGAACTCTTAAAACATCCAGAACACTCAGTGCCAAAGTGACAGAATGCCCTATTGTAAAAGCAGTTACAAGAATCAGGATCTTTTTGAAATCATTATAAGAATATACTGCAATAAGCGCAAGAATGAAAAGCTGATGATCAAGCGCATCTAACGAAATAATATGTTCCCAGCCTAATTTCAGGTAGAAAATAAAGTCCTGCATTCTGTAGTTTTAAAAAAAAGAATTACGAAAATAATGATTAATTTTGATTTTCAAATTTTCAATTTTGTGAAGAAAACCATTTTTCTGTTTCTGCTTTGTGCATGTTGTGTTGCGCTTTTTTCGTTCAGGGTACATCCTTATCATGTTGGTTCTGTAGAATTTAACCATAACCAAAAAACAAAAACCTTTGAGATTACAGGCCGGTTTTTCATGGACGACCTGGAAAATGCAGTGAACAAAAAGTATTCGAAAAAACTTCATTTTCTTGACAAAAAATATGAAAAGGAAATGAACGAAACACTCAGAGATTACGCTTCGGAATATCTCAAATTAAAAGTGAATAACGAATTTTTGAAAGTAAATTATGTTGGTTATCAAGAAGATAAAGAAAGTGTAGATATTTTTTTAGAATCAGAACCGGTACAGAATCCGAAAAAAGTGGAAACGGTAGTCAGTTTTATTTATAATCTGTTTGATGATCAGATGAATATCATCCATATCATTGTAAATGGCAGGCGGAAAAGCGAGCGGCTGAACTATCCCGACCGTTATTTGTACCAGCAGTTTTAGGGAATATTTGAGATTAAATTTTCGCAGTAGCTTTTCAAATCCGGAAAAAAAATGTCATAACATTGCTGAAGTTCTTTTTGATGATTCAAAAAGCATTCAAAAACAGGAATGTCTTTTTCAAGGTATTTTGCTTTATTCAGCACATTTTTCATGCTGAATTCTATTGCCCAATTGTTTCTGTAATTGTAAAGCCAGTCATCAGTTTCCATTCTTTCCAGCATTTTTCTGAAATTTTCCGGAAAATATTTCAGATTTTCATTCAGAATGCGGTATACTTTCCGGGAATGCTCTTTCCATTCTTCCAAAGAATTTAAAGAAAGGTCATTGGCTAAAAAATAATCCATTGCGACATCCACAAAAGCCCCGGAATACAGTCTTACCAAAGGCGAAAAAACTTTTTTCGCTTCATGAATCGCGGGATGAGAATCTGTAAAAGTGTCGATCGCACGATGCATCATAATTCCTTTCTGAATTTCTTCGGGAAAAGAAAACCGCTCTTTATTTTTGATATGATCTTCCAGAAACTGTCCGACAATTTGTTCATCGGAATAGCTTAGAAAAGAGTGGGCAAGATAATTCATGTTTTAAAAAAGCCTTTCGTGGAAATCTTCAATTTTACTTACTTCTTCGATTTTGATTCCGTAGTTTTTCTTAGGGATTTTATTCAGATTTGAGACGAAAATCTTCTCATAGCCTAATTTTTCGGCTTCTGTAATTCGCTGTTCAATTTGCGCAACCGGGCGGATTTCTCCGCTCAATCCAATTTCTCCCGCAAAACAAAAATGTTCAGAAATGGCTTCATCTTCGTTGCTCGACAAAATAGAGGCAACCACAGCGAGATCTAAAGCCGGATCGTCAGTTTTAATTCCGCCAGTAATATTAAGAAAAACATCTTTTGCGCCGAGCTGAAAACCTGCTCTTTTTTCTAAAACAGCCAAAAGCATATTTAATCTTTTTGCATCAAAACCGGTAGAACTTCTTTGCGGAGTTCCGTAAACCGCAGTCGAAACCAAAGCCTGTATTTCCAAAAGCATCGGACGATTCCCTTCCAAGGTTACGGCAATGGCATTTCCGGAAAGTTCTTCAAATTTTTTGGTGATCAAAATTTGGGAAGGATTTTTAATTTCCTTCAAACCTTGGGAAATCATTTCATAAATACCAATTTCGGAAGTGGAACCGAAGCGGTTTTTGTTGGCTCTCAAAAGCCTGAACAGATGATTCCGGTCGCCATCAAAATTCAGCACAACGTCGACCATGTGTTCCAAAACTTTTGGGCCGGCAATTTGTCCGTCCTTCGTAATATGCCCGACCAAAAATACCGGAACGTTGTTTTCTTTGGCATATTTTATAATTTCGTTTGAGCATTCCCGGATCTGCGAAACCGAACCGGGAGAGCTTTCTATCAAAGATGATTGTAACGTCTGTATGGAGTCGATAATGACGAAATCCGGCTGCAATTTTCCTGCTTCATGAAGAATTTTTTCAACGGAAGTTTCGGTAAAAAGATAACATTGCGGATTCTGTACTTCAGATAAACGATCAGCACGCATTTTAATCTGAGAAGCACTTTCTTCTCCCGAAACGTAGAGGATTTTCTTTTTCATTTTCAGCGCTAACTGAAGCAGTAATGTTGATTTTCCGATCCCGGGCTCGCCACCGATTAAAGTCACTGAACCTAAAACAATTCCGCCTCCCAAAACACGGTTGAGTTCTTCTGAAGGTGTCGAGATTCTCGGTTCTTCATTCGTTTCAACTTCGATAATATTGATGATATGCTGCTTGGATCTGGAATGAGAAGATTTTGCTGCTGTTTTTTCTACCACTTCTTCTACAAGCGTATTCCATTCGTTGCAGTTTTTGCATTGTCCATGCCATTGCGAATATTGCGCACCGCAATTCTGACAGAAATAAACAGTTTTGAGTTTTGCCATACTGCGAAATTGATGATTTTTTTTGGAATTAAAAAGCGTTTTTGAGTTCTAAATACTAGAATATTCATAGCCCTGATTGTAGTGGAAATCCCACAGTGATGCTGCGGAACGAAGTGGAGCAGCAGAGCGAGGAATTGCAACGGAAAGCAGGTTCCCGGCTCTCGAAAAAAATTATTGAATTACAATTTCAAAATTTTCATTAAAACCAAGCACTCCTTCCGGAAACTGTTCCGGATGTTCTGTGAAACCTTTGAGTTTAGTGGGTTTCCCTTTGGTGATCAAATCCTGAATCTGCTTTTCTGTCATTTTTTTCCCAAAAACCACAAATGGAATTTTGAAACCGCAATTTTTAAAATCCGAACAACCAATTGCCGTTTTTCCTTTCATTAAAGTGTTGGATTTGCATTTCGGACATTGGATTTCTTCCCAAATCATTTCGGTTTTTATACGAGTTTTTTTCTCTTTTGGTATTTCAGCTTTTTCTTCGTGAAGCGTGATTACTTTTCCTTTCCCGTCCACTACTTTTTTTACCAGAACAGAAACCATTTCAATCAATTCGTCTTTGAATTGCTGGGCTTCATATTCTCCCTTTTCAATTTTCCGCAGTTTGAATTCCCATTCTCCGGTGAGCTCGGGACTTTTTAAAAGTTCGTCTTCGATGGTATCAATCAAATCAATTCCGGTGGTGGTTGCGAAAAGGTTTTTCTTTTTCTTTTCGATGTATTTTCTTTTGAAAAGCGTTTCGATAATGTTTGCACGGGTTGAAGGTCTTCCGATGCCATTATTTTTAAGCATTTCCCGAAGTTCTTCGTCTTCTACCTGTTTTCCTGCAGTTTCCATTGCACGTAAAAGTGTAGCTTCTGTGTATGGTTTTGGAGGCGATGTTTTTCCCTGATGAATAAACGGTTCGTGCTTTCCTTTTTCTCCTACCGTAAATTCAGGGATGTTTTGTTCCTCTTCTTTGTCTTTTTCAGGTTTTTCGGACTCGTCTTTTTTGTCTTTTGCATAAACTTCTCTCCATCCCAATTCTAAAATCTGTTTTCCGGATGCTTTAAAAGGAATTGTCCCAACCTGACCTTCCACCAAAGTATTTGAAATTTTACATTCAGGATAAAAAACAGCAATAAAGCGTTTTGCCACGAGATCATATATTAGTTTTTCTTCACGGCTTAAGCTTTGAGAAGATGAGATTTCGGTCGGAATAATTGCGTGATGATCCGTCACTTTTGAATCGTCAAAAACGGTTTTCGTTTTCGGAATCGGCTGAGAAAGTAAAGGAGCCGTCAGTTCCGAGTAAAAATTCATACTCCGTAAAATTCCTGCAATTTTCGGATGAAGGTTTTCGGAAAGATATGTTGTATCAACTCTCGGATAAGTAGTATGTTTTTTTTCGTACAGGCTTTGGATGTATTTTAATGTATTTTCAGCAGAAAATCCGAATTTTTTGTTGGCTTCTACCTGAAGTCCCGTTAAATCAAATAAGCGTGGATTTTTTTCTTTTCCTTCTTTAATTTCAAAAGAAATGATTTCAAATGGGTTTTGTTTGAGATAATCCAAGCCTTTTTCTGCTCTTTCTTTTGTTTTCAGACGGTCAATCGCAGCATTGAAAATGACATCCCTGTATTTCGTTTTCAGTTCCCAATACTCTTCGGACGTAAAAGCATTAATCTCTTTCTGGCGCTGCACCAGCATTGCTAAAGTCGGAGTCTGAACTCTGCCGATAGACAAAACCGCTTTATTTCCGCCAAATTTTTTAGTAAAAAGCCGGGTTGCATTGATTCCCAAAAGCCAGTCTCCGATTGCTCTTGCGTTTCCTGCCTGATATAGATTCTGATAATGTTCAGCGGGTTTCAGGTTTTCAAAACCTTCTTTGATGGAATCTTCTGTCAGAGACGAAATCCATAGTCTTTTCATCGGTTTGTCGCATTTTGCTTTCTGCAAAACCCAACGTTGGATGAGTTCGCCTTCTTGCCCGGCATCACCGCAATTAATGACTTCTTCACAATTCTGAACAAGTTTTTCTATCGTCGAAAATTGTTTTTCGATGCCGTTGTTAGAAATCAATTTTATTCCAAAATTTTTGGGAATGATAGGAAGCATAAACAGATTCCATGGTTTGTATTCCGGTGCGTAATCGTGCGGTTCTTTTAATGTACAAAGATGTCCGAACGTCCATGTTACACAATAGCCATTTCCTTCCATATAGCCTTGTTTTGCATTGGTTGCGCCCAAGACTTTGGCAATGTCGCGGGCAACGGAAGGTTTTTCGGCAATACAGAGTTTCATGGAAATATTACATTTTTCGGAGGGCAAATTTGAGGAAAATTTTCAGAAAAGTAAAGTTAAAAATTTTAAAAGTAAGGATGCACAGTTTTTAATTTACTGAAAAAAAAATCTGCCCGGATGATGAGCAGATTCTTATATTTTATTTCTTTTCGGTTTCTTCCACTTCATGCTTCAACTGAGCCTTGTAAAGGGTGGAGTAGTAGCCGTTGTTGTGTAAAAGTTCGGCATGTTTTCCTTCTTCCACAATTTTACCGTTATCCATCACAATGATTTTATCCGCTTTTTCAATGGTAGAGAGGCGATGCGCAATAATAATGGAAGTACGGTTCTGAGTAATTTTTTCCGTTGCTCTTTGTATTAATTTCTCACTTTCGTGATCGATAGAAGAGGTGGCTTCGTCTAAAATCAGG
>DAMDNI010000094.1:0-10508 GCA_032083825.1 Bergeyella sp.
CCTGAAGAAAATTTTTCGGATCATGAGGATATTCTTTCACTAAAGCATACGAAAGCTTTGCTTCAGGATTTTTTGCAAAAACATTGATGGTTGCATCCTGATTCAGGATTTCCCCGTCTTTCTTTTTAATATTGAACGTTACCGCATTATCTCCCAGCGTAAAAAACTGCGGATCAATTACGAGTTTGTCTGTTTCTTTCTCTCCGAAACTGATCGTAATACTTTCTGCATTATCGGTCACTTCTGCTGGAAGTTTCAATGGGTCGCCGAAATGATAGCCTTCGGATTCCATGGAAAGATTGTAATCATTTAAAGTATTGAGAATTTTTTCGTCTTTGTTGCAGGAAGCCAGAAAAAGCAATGCAAAAAATGAAATCAGGAGCTTATTTTTCATCTGAAATTAAAAATTTTTCAAAAATACGTTTTTTCGCTTCTCTCTGAAAGCAAATCGTTGCCAATTTTATGTAAACTTCATTTCAAAAAAAGATCCCCATCCAGATAAAACTGAATGGAGATCGGAAAAAAAATTTAAAAATGCTAATTCTCAATGAACTTTTTCAGGGAGTCTCCTACGATTTCTTTCCAGCCTTGTTCAAAGCTTTTTTTGGAAAATTCGTCTCCCAGATGTTCAAAATTTTCTAATCCTTTATGGGTTAAGGTAACCACAGTACTGTTCCCTTCGGGTTTTAGTTCCCATTTTACGATGGTTTTTTCTTTAGAAAACTCAGGATAACACCAGCTATGCTTTAATTTCTGTTCAGGAATAATTTCCAGGATTTCGCCGTGATGATGATATTTCTGCTGGTTCCCGGGTTCGTAGAAATTAAATTCGTTATGGTTTTTAAGCTCAAAATCAGGAATATCAAAATACCATTCCTTCATCTGAGATCTGTCTGTAATTGCGTTCCAAACTTTGTCTACCGTTGCGTTAACTTTTTGTTTAACTATTACATTATCGTGCATAATTATAAGGGTTTTAAGTTCTATTTAAAGGTACAAAATATTTTATTTCTTCCATCCTCTGATGATGCGACAATTATCATATTTTAAAAATTTTAAAGTAAAAAATCTCGTCTTGCGTCTGTATAAAAGTGATTAAAAGTATAATCCTGAAATTCAGAAAAACTTACATTTACAACCAAAAAACAATAAAAGATTGAAAACTTTCAAAAAAATGGTATTATATATTGTAATAGTTATCGTTGCATTAGTGACGGTCACATATTTTTTCATGCAGCAGCCTCAATTCGGAAAAGCACCATCAGGAAAACGTTTGGAACGGATCCAAAAATCGCCTCATTATAAAGATGGAAAATTCCAGAACCTCAACGTTACACCGGAATTTGCAGAAGGTGTCACATTTTGGGGCGTCATGTATCGCTTCATTTTTGGAAAAACCGAAAGAACACATCCTGAAAAAGCTTTTCATTTCACTAAAACAGATTTAAAAAAACTTAATCCGGAAGAAAATGTATATGTTTGGATGGGGCATTCTTCCTATTTCATTCAGATTGATGGGAAAAAAATTCTTGTTGATCCTGTTTTCAGCGGAGCCGCTTCTCCTATAAAGTATACAACGAAAGCTTTTAAAGGAGCTGATCTTTATACTTCAGATGACATTCCTGAATTAGATTATCTTATTATTACACACGATCATTGGGATCATTTGGATTATGAAACGGTTACTAAACTTTTACCAAAAGTAAAAAAAGTGATTACCGGGCTCGGAACCGGAGAGCATCTTGAATACTGGAAATACAATCCCGACAGTATCACAGAGCTCGACTGGTTTGAAAGTGCTAATCTCGGAAACGGATTCAGAATTACAGCAGAACCCGGAAGACATTTTTCAGGAAGAGGATTGACACGCAATCAGGCAATCTGGGCAAGTTTCATTTTAGAAACGCCTTCCAAAACTTTATTTATAGGCGGCGATTCAGGATACGATACCCATTTCAAAAAAATCGGAGAACAGTTTAAAATCGATTTTGCTATTCTCGAAAACGGGCAATACAATCAAGATTGGCGCTATATTCATACACTTCCTGAAGAACAGGATCGGGTAATGACCGATTTACAGGCAAAAACACTGATCCCTGTTCATAATTCAAAATTCAAATTGGCTTTACATTCCTGGGATCAGCCGATGAAAAAGCTTTTTGAAAATAAAAAAGGAAATTACAAAATACAAACTCCTGCAATCGGAGAAAAATTCCCTTTGGATAACGAAAGTTACCAAACCCGAAAATGGTGGGAAGAATATCAATAATTTAATTTCGGCGGGGCTAAAGCCCCGCCGAAAATTTTCATAATCAAACCAAACAATTATCTTTGCTTTATGGAATTACAATATCTCGTTCGCGAACCTGCGGAAATCACTCCGAAAACGACTATTTTATTTATGCTTCATGGCTACGGAAGCAATGAGCAGGATTTATTTTCATTTGTCCCGACACTTCCTGAAGACTGGATCATTGTAAGTTATCGCGCTCCTAGAAGTACCGATTTCGAAGGATTTTCATGGTATGATATTGATTTTATGAATCCTGAGAAATTCGTAGATGTTCCTCAGGCAAATGAATGTTTAAATGCCTTATTGGAAAGTTTCCTTGAAATTTCGAACCGTTACGGACTTACAGAAAACCAAACGCATCTTTGCGGTTTCAGCCAGGGTGGAATTTTAAGCTATGCGCTTGCGCTTACTCAACCTCAGCTTTTTTCAAAAATCGCTTGCTTAAGCTGTTATCCTGAAGAAAAACTACTCAACAATATAGTCAGGGAAAAGAAAAAACTGGAACATTTAAGATTTTTCGTTTCACACGGAACAGATGACGCGATCATTCCGCTAGATTGGGCGAGAAAAGGTGCTGATCTGCTGTATGATCTGGGTTGTTATTTTACTTTCAGAGAATATATGAGCGGACACGGCGTAAATCAGAAAAACTATATAGATCTGATGGATTTTTTCAAAAAATAAATATTTCCTATGACAAAAGAGGAACTTTTGGCGACCATCCATGCTGCTCAAAACAAAGATCAGAAAGCACAATCTAAACTGATTAATGAATTTTGGGTAGACGTTTTTACTTTTGTCATTAAAAAAGTTCAGGATCAGAATGTGGCAGACGAAATTACCGTGAATGTTTTCTCAAAAGTTTTGTCAAAACTAGACTTATATGACTCTGATTTCCAGTTTAAAACATGGATTCTGACCATTGCTCAAAATACAATTATTGATTATTGGCGAAGAAAAAGCAGGGAAAACGAAGAGGCTCAGGAAAATTTTGAAGACGTAAAAAACCAGTTTGCAAAATCTCCCGAAGAACTTCTGATTTCGGAAGAAGATCAGAAAAAACTTCAAAATATTGTAGAATCTATGGATGCTAATTATCAGGATATCATCCGGTTGCGTTTTTTTGAAGAAAAAAGCATTAAAGAAATTGCGGAAGAACTTGGAATTTCAGTTTCCAATACCAAAATACGGATTATGAGGGCAAAAAAAGTTCTGGCACAACTTCTCAAAGACAATGAGTTCGACGTAGAATAATTTAAAAAAACTGCTCAATAATCACATACCATAAAGCAGTCGTAAAAAAACCTACAATAATACTGATTCCGATGATCAGATTGGTCAGTTTTGTATTCAGCCGAAACTGTTCTGCAATAATGCTTGAAGTTACTAGAGTCGGCATCGCTGCCTCGAAAATGGTGATTTTTGCCACATCCCCTTTAATTCCTATTAATAAGGCTAGAACTAAAACAAAAAACGGGGCAAAAACTAATTTATAAATCATGGACATCGAAATCTGCGGAAGCAGCTTTTTCCAACCATTAAATTTCAACTGCAATCCCACTGAGAATAATGCCAAAGGCCCTACAGTTGCGGCAAGCTTGTCAAATAAAGGCTCAGCAAAATCAAGATTAATAAATTGCGAAATAATCAACGCACCGATACATCCTAAAAAGGGAGGAAAAGTAAATAATCTTTTCAGAATAAATTTTGCGCTCACATTTCCTGTTTTGCTTCCGCCTCTCAAAGCCGTAATCATTCCTAATGTTGAAAGCCCGAAAAACATTGTCTGGTCACAAATAATTGCAATACTTAAATATTGCTCGCCAAAAAATGCAGCAATCAAAGGAAAACCAACAAAAGAAGTATTGCTGTATCCGCTTGCAATTTCCATTGTGCTTCTGGAACGTGCAGAATATCCTTTCATCCTGCTGTAAAAAAACATAAAAAACCAGCTCCCTACAATAATCATCAATGTTGCCCCGATCGGAAAAAGCATTTCTGTTGACCATTGTACTTTCGGTAAATATTTAAAGGAAACAGCCGGCAACGCAATATAAAGAACCCATGTGTTGATGCCTTTGTGCGCATCCGGATGAATGGATTTTGTTGTTTTAAAAATCATTCCACTAATAATACAAAGCGCAATCAGAACAAAATTGACCATTTCAGAATTTTTAAAGTGCAAAGGTAAAGAGAACTAGGATGTCTGAAAGGTTTTATTGCTTTTATTTTCATTAAAAATTTTAATGAAATTATTTGACACCTTCAATATCTTAGACATTTTTATTAATAGAAAAAATGTATCATCCTTAATTTTGCTGCTCCAATTTTCTAATAAAATATTCCGTAAATTTGGATTTTATTTTTAAAAATGGAGGGTACAGTAAACGAGAATTCAGGACAAGATACGCTAACCAGCAAACCAAAATGGATCCGTGTAAAGCTTCCCACAGGGAAAAATTACCGCGAACTGAGAAGTTTGGTAGACAAGTATAAACTTAATACCATCTGTCAAAGCGGAAGCTGTCCGAATATGGGAGAATGCTGGGGAGAAGGTACTGCCACATTTATGATTCTCGGAAATATCTGCACCCGAAGCTGTGGATTTTGCGGAGTAAAAACCGGGAAACCCCTTGATGTCAATTGGGACGAACCCGAAAAAGTTGCCCGCTCGATTAAATTAATGAAAATAAAACATGCTGTTCTCACTTCTGTTGACCGTGATGATCTTAAAGACATGGGATCAATTCTCTGGGCAGAAACGGTGAATGCAGTCCGCAGGATTTCTCCGGGAACTACAATGGAAACTTTAATCCCTGATTTCCAAGGGATTTATAAGCATTTGGACAGAATGATAGATGTTGCTCCTGAAGTGATTTCCCACAATATGGAAACCGTGGAAAGATTAACCAGAGAAGTAAGAATCCAGGCCAAATATGAGAGAAGCCTTGATGTTTTGAGGTATCTGAAAGAAGCCGGACAGCGCCGTACAAAAACGGGTGTAATGCTTGGTTTGGGCGAAGAAAAAGATGAGGTTTTCAAAACGATTGAAGACATCAGAAAAGCAAATGTTGACATAATCACGATTGGTCAGTATCTGCAACCTACCAAAAAACATCTTCCTGTAAAAAAATTCATCACTCCCGAAGAATTTGAAGAATTCGGGGATTTTGCAAAGAATCTAGGTTTCAGGCATGTGGAAAGCTCACCTTTGGTCAGAAGTTCTTATCACGCAGAAAAACATATCCATTAGTATAAATAAAAGGAGCATACCTAAAAAGTACGCTCCTCTCTTTATATATGATGGTTATGGGGTTCAGATATTGAGCTTTCCTTCTACTCCATCACTATTATCTGTAGTTTTTCCTGTAATAGCGGCACCCACAAAAGAAAGCATTGTCACCAGTTTTCCTGCTTTCGTATCCCAATAATAACTATTTTCAGGAGTTACTCTGATCACGGAAACTTTCGGATCTTCTTTTCCTCGTTCAAACCATGCATTCGCAAGATTAGACCATTTTTCTTCAATAGTGGAAGGATTTTTATAAATATGTGCTTTCCCGTAGACAGAAAGATATTCCGAATTAGAATTATTCAGAAAGAATAATTGGACACGGTTATCATCTCTGATGGCAAAATTTTTATGGCTGTCGTCACTGCTCAGAAACCAAAGATTTCCCTCTTCATCACATTCCTGAATCGTCATTGGTCGCGAATGAATCGGAAGATGTGTAAGTTCTGTGCAGAACATGCATATTTTTGCACTTTCGGAAAGTTCTTTCAGTTTTTTTATAGCGTCAGCTCGGGTAAGGTTTTCTGTTGACATTTTCTATTTTTTAAGATTAATCATTTTTTTCGTTTCCGTTTGCGCACCAGAATAAGGCATTGGAAAGATCTTCTTTCGGAAAAGATTTGAATTCTCCAGGCATGAGTACACTGAAAACATCTGTAAAATTCTGCACACCTTTTTTATCGGTTACAATTGCGCAGCGATTCCATTTTGTTAAATTTTTAATTCCTAAAAGCATATCCTGAAACCACGCTCCGAATGTAAAATTTTCAAGATCTGTATCCAGATAAAGCAGGTAATTCAGCTCATCATAAATATTCACTTTTGCATTCACATGCGGAATAATGAGGTTTTCAAAATCCTCTTTTGTAATTTCACCATGCGCATGAAATGCAGCAACATTATCGGGAGTATCAGGAATTACAGTAATCATATTTTTGGAATTTTAAGAACGAAAACTTCATTCATTTAACTTTTGATAAAGATATAAGCAAACGAAAAAGAGTTTTTTATATATTTTAGAATATCTTTTACATGATTTTTTACAACTGTTGTACGAAGAAGAAAACTGCAATATTTTCGTTAAAATTACTGTAAATGAACCTCACTTCAAACGAACCATTCTGGCTGATTAAAAACGGGCTTATACAATCATATCCATCACTGAAATCCGATAAAGAATGCGATATCCTCATTGTCGGCAGCGGAATCACAGGAAGCCTTATCGCCCATCAATGCATTAAAGACGGGTATAAAACAATCCTTATTGATAAGCGCGAGATCTGCAATGGAAGCTCTTCCGCAACAACATCCATGCTTCAATACGAAATTGATGTTCCGCTTTACAAATTAAAAGAAATGATTGGCGAAAACGGAGCCTTACGTTCTTACCAATCATGTTCCGACGCGATTGATACATTAGGAAACCTTGCAAAAAATATAAAATCAAACGCAGGTTTCGAAAAAAAGAATTCTCTTTATTTCACTGCTGTAAAAAAGCATGTACGCTGGCTGAAAAAGGAGTATGAAGCCAGAAAAAATGCAGGCTTTGAAGTACAATGGCTGGAGCCTGATGAGATTTTCGCAAAATTTCAGCTTGAAAATACTTTCGGAGGAATTCTTTCTGAACAGGGAGGAAGCATTGATGCATTCTGTTTTGCACACGAACTTCTGCTTTATAATCAGAAAAAAGGACTTGAAATTTTTGATAAAACAGAACTCACGAAAGTTCATTATGAAAATGATTTTAATATTGCAGAAATGGAATCGGGACACAAAATCACCACCAAAAAAATCATCTATTGCAATGGCTACGAAAGCAAAGAACTCATCAGGGAAAATTTTGTAAAACTTAAAAGCACTTATGCGATCGTCAGCGAAGTTGATAAAAACAAATTCAAAAAACAGGAAAAAGCATTATTCTGGAATACCGATTCCCCTTATCTTTACATCAGAACAACCGATGATGAAAGACTTCTGGTCGGCGGCGGAGACCTTAATTTCAAAAATGAAAAAGTACGAGACCTTCTTCTTCAAAAAAAGAAAAAAGACCTTGAAAAATCAGCAAAAAAAGTTTTTCCGCAATATCATTTTTTCACAGATTTTGTATGGGCAGGAACTTTTGGCGAAACAAAAGATGGGCTTCCGTATATCGGAGAACATCCGAAATTCCCCAATTCTTATTTTGTATTGGGTTTCGGAGGAAACGGGATCACTTTTTCGGTAACGGGCATGGAAATGGTTTCATATTTTTTACAAAATAAGCTTCATCCCCTTTCAGAATATTTTAAATTTGGAAGATAAATGACACAAAAATCCTTCATCCAATTCACTCCCAAAGGAATCTACTGCATCCCGGGAAAATTCTATCTCGATCCTTGGAGGCCGGTAGATTTGGCTTTGATTACGCATGGACACGGCGATCACGCAAGATGGGGAATGAAAAAATATCTCTGTCATCATTTTACAAAACCTATTTTAAAACTAAGAATCGGAGAAGATATTGAAGTCCAGAGTTTGGAATATGCAGAGGAAATCAATATTAATGGAGTCAAAGTCAGTTTTTTCCCGGCTGGCCACATTGTCGGCTCATCACAAATCAGGATGGAATATAAAGGAAAAGTCATTGTATTTTCCGGGGATTATAAAGTTCAGAATGATGGGATTTCCACACCTTTTGAATTGGTAAAATGTCATGAATTTATTACCGAAAGTACGTTTGGGCTTCCGATTTATAATTGGCTTTCGCCAGAAAATTATTCCGAAAAGATGAAAACCTGGGCAGAAAAAAACCGCGAACAAGGGAAAACTTCTGTTTTTGTCGGATATTCTTTAGGCAAAGCACAACGTATTATGAAATCTATTGAAGGGTCGGGAAAAATATTTGTACATTCTTCTATTGCAAAGCTCAATGAAGCCATGGAAATCGTAGGAATCCACCTTCCTGATTACGAAACCATTAATTTTTATGAAAATGTAAAAGAAACTCAGGGCGAAATTGTAATTGTTCCTCCCGCTTTGCTGGACAGTAATGTAATTAAAAAAATCCCGGAACGTTCAACTGCTATTTGCAGCGGCTGGATGCAGGTTCGCGGTTCCAGAAGGTGGCGTTCTGCAGATGCAGGTTTTGCCATTTCTGACCATGCCGATTGGAACGGGCTTCTTGAAACCGTAAAAGCTACAGATGCAGAAAAAGTATATGTAACTCACGGGCAAACCCATGTTTTCTCTAAATATCTTAATGAAATCGGCATCAATGCAGAGCCTGTAACCACCATTTTTGGTGATGAGGAATCTGAAGAAAAGGAAATTTTCCATCAGGATCAGCATTCTGAATGAAGCAAAAAAATGAATTATTCCAGAATGAATTTTTTTGTCATTATTTTTCCGTTCTTTCCTTTAAAAACTGCAAGATAAAAGCCTTTCTGCAATCCGCTCAGATCAATTTTCCCTAAAGAAAGAAGATTGTTTCTATCCAATACCTTTCTTCCGCTTGTATCAACAATCTGAAGCTGCTGAAGGTCACCTTTATATTTGTAGTTCAGGGTTTGACCATCAATATAGAAAACCAAATCGTTCGCAGAAATTTCATTAGTCGCAAGAGTTGTTGATTTTGCAGTTTCAATGATGAATTCTAGACCAAGTTTCGCAAACTTTGCAGCATGAGCTGCATTATTTCCCATATTTGACAATTTATCGTTACTGCTGTGGATATTCGGATTATATTGCGAAAACGAAGCTTCAAAAGGAAAAGCTGCATCATATCCGTTTTCCGCCCAACTGTAATGATCAGAACATCCGTAGTTGCAAATCGTATTTCCATACGTGAAAGCATGGGATCCTGAAGCATTGTAATGCTCCATCAATTCTATTAAAAAAAGATTCAGATCATTGCTGTTGTAGCTATCTGTGGTAAGATAAACATCCTTTGTTGAACCTTTGTAATTGGTCATATCAAACTGTACAAAAGAAACTACATTCTTATTTTGAGAAGCATAATCAATTGCTATTTCCGAAGAACCGACCAAACCGATCTCTTCCGCTGCAAATGCCATGAATTCTACGGTTTTTTCAGGTTTATAAGTAATATCAAGAAGAATCCTGATCATTTCTGTAATTGTAGCAATTCCTGATGCATCATCATCAGCACCCGGAGCTTGTGCTGAGCTGGAAATAGAATCCAGATGCCCACCAACAATCACGTATTCATCCGGAGCAATATTCCCGTTAATCGTTAAAACAACGGAAGGCATAGGAGTTCCGCTATGATTTACAATCCTCACGGAAACATCCGTTCTTCCTGAAGCGGAAATCAGGCTTTCCCATTTTGTTTTCAGATCCTGGGCTGCAGTCTGTGCCTGTGCAGTGGTATGTCTCCGGGTTCCGTAATTTTCCAGAATCTGGATATGATTTTTGATATTATCTGCATTTACTTTGCTGATAGCTGTATTTACCGCAGCATCTTCCGTAATGCTGAATGCGAGTACTTTGTTTGCTTTTTTGGTTTTATTGATTGCAGAAATCGCTTCTTCACGCGAAGATTTATAAACATATCCCGGGCCGTGCGTAAGTACATTTTTATGAAGATAATTTGCTGCATCATCAGTTAAAAAGATGGCGGCCTGTTGATTATTGATTTCAAGAATTTCTACCTTTTCAGGAAAAATTGCTTTTAAATCTTTAGCATTCTGCGCATCTGTTGTGGCATAAAATTCCTTATGCTGGCCAAACAATTGCCCGAAAACAAACAGCATCGAAATACCTGAAAGTAAATTTAATTTCATATTTAAAAAATATTATCTAATTTGAATTTTGTAAAAATAATCATTTTATAAAAAACAAAGATGATAAATTTTGGTCTGGTTTTTTAATAACTATTTAAAAGAATTCAAACATTTATGAAGTTCTTTTCGCAGCTCATCTCTT
>DAMDNI010000095.1:0-10418 GCA_032083825.1 Bergeyella sp.
AAAACGAATATCATTGACGACTGGGAAACAAAAGTTGATGAAATTGTTAAAGAAACCGAACATGAGAACATGACATTGATCTCCGGAATTCCGCCCTGGCTCATTATGTATTTTGAAAAACTGATTGAACGAAACGGAAAAAAAATCAAATCACTTTTTCCCAATCTTCAGCTTATTATTACCGGCGGCGTAAATTACGAGCCTTATCGCGAAAAAATGGAAGAACTTTTGGGAGGTAAAGTAGATATTCTTCAGACGTTTCCCGCTTCCGAAGGTTTCTTTGCTTTTCAGGATGATTATACTAAAGAGGGTCTTTTGCTATTGACCAATCATGGGATTTTTTACGAATTTATCCCTTTGGAAGAATACGGAAAACCTCATGCAAAAAGACTAACGATTAAAGATGTGGAACTCAATAAAGATTATGCACTAATCTTAACTACAAATTCAGGGCTTTGGGCTTATTCTATCGGCGATGTTGTGAGATTTATTTCCAAAAAACCTTACCGGATTCTTGTGTCGGGAAGAACAAAACATTTCACTTCTGCTTTTGGGGAACACGTGATTGCTTTTGAAGTGGAAGAAGCGATGAAATCTACAGTAGAAAGTTTTCCTGCCCAAATCACCGAATTCCACCTCGCTCCGCAAGTGAATCCGGAAGAAGGGCTACCATATCACGAATGGTTTATTGAATTCGAAAAAGAACCGGAAGATCTGGAAAAATTCCGCCAAAAACTGGATGAGGAAATGCGAAAAAGGAATACCTATTACAATGACTTGATTACAGGAAACATTCTTCAAACCTTAAGAATCACATGTCTCAATAAAAATGCATTTCAGGAATATGCAAAGTCTCAGGGAAAACTTGGAGGGCAAAATAAAATTCCAAGATTGGCAAATGACAGAAATATTGGTGATTTTTTAGAAAATTTCGAAAAAAAATCATAGGAAATTTTTCGCAAAAAGATTTAAAAACTCCTTCATATTTATCAGGATTATTCTTCAGAAGATTTACTTTTGCAGAATGATTTCATTTGAGCCTTTAAAGACATTCAAAAATATAGAATTCAGGAATCTTCTCACAGGGAGATTCTTTATTGTTTTAGCATTCAGGATGCTGGCGACACTTTTAGGATGGTGGGTGTATCAGCTTACCAAAGATCCTTTTTCTATTGGCCTTATCGGTTTGTCAGAAGTAATTCCTGCCGTTTCATGTGCTTTGTATGCAGGCCACGTCATTGATATGAACGAAAAGAAAAAACTTTTGCTGATTTGTAATTATGTGTATGTTTTTCTGATCGGGCTTCTTTTGATTCCTGCTTTTTATGGTCATAAAATGCATTTTACAGGACATCAGATTACTTATTTTATTTATGGAGTTATTTTCTTCACCGGAATTGCAAGGGCTTTTATCGGGCCTATTGTTCCTTCAATGATTCCAAAAATTGTAAAAAAAGAAAACCTTCCGCATGCAATTACACTTAACCAGGCGACTTTTCTTACTTCTTCAGTTTGTGGGCATGCAATTGGCGGATTTTTGATTGCGCTTTTGGGAATTGGCTGGACATTGGTGATCATCATTACTTTAATTACAACCGCTTCTTTGTTTTTCTGGCAGCTGAATCAGCAGCATTCGGAATACCATAAAGAAAAGCTGAAAGTAATGGAAAGCATGCGGGAAGGGATTTCCTATATTTTTAAAACTAAAGAAATTCTCGGAGCGCTTTGTCTTGATATGTTTGCAGTTTTGTTTGGCGGGGCAGTAGCAATGATTCCTGTATATGCGACAGATATTCTAAAAGTAGGAGCAGAAGGTTTCGGATTGCTGAATGCTGCTTCCGATATAGGATCCATGTTTATTATTATTACCCTTTCATTGATTCCGCTGCGTAAAAATCAAGGGAAAATATTACTTACTGTTGTTGCTGGTTTCGGGCTTTGCATTATAGGTTTCGGGCTTTCTCAATGGTATCTTCTTTCGTTCTTCTTTTTGGTGATGAGTGGAATGCTTGATGGTATTTCAGTTGTTATTCGCGGAACCATCGTACAATTAAAAACACCCGATCAGATTCGCGGAAGAGTATTGAGTGTGAATTCTATTTTCATCATGTCCAGCAACGAAATGGGACAGTTCGAAAGCGGGTTGGCAGCTAAACTCCTTGGTGTAGTCCGTTCTGTTGTTTTCGGTGGGACAATGACGCTTTTGGTAGCAGTAGTGGTGGCAGCAACCAATCCTAAACTTAGAAAAATGCAGTACTAAATAATATTCAAAAATGATAAAAATAAAAAGTTATTCTTTTTTATCCACACTGATTTTCTTTTTTAATCGTTTGTAAATAAAAGGATTGTTGATTATTTTTCATTTCTTTTAAACATCAGCCTCTAAAAATACTTCAAAAAACTATCTTTGTCTAATGGCACAGAAGGAAACATTATCATCTTTAATACATGGTAATTTTGCAAAGGAACTCTCAATTTCAGACGGCAAAATGCCGCCAAATGCAGTAGAATTTGAAAAATTAGTGATCGGAACTTTTCTTATTGATAAGAAAGGGCTGGATCATTCTATCGATTTGCTTACCCCGGATGTATTTTATGATCCGAGACATCAGGTTATTTTCTCAATTATTTTAAAACTTTACGAAGGAAATCACCCGGTTGATTTGATGACCGTGATTCAGGAACTTAAAAAAGAAGAAAGGCTGGGTTCTGCAGGCGGAGACCATTACATTATTGATTTGACGATGGGCGTCAGCTCCAGTGCACATATTGAGTATCATGTTCGGGTTATTCTTGAAAAATTTATTCTCAGAAGCCTTATCAATGTTTCTGCAAATGTGATCGACAATTCTTATAAAGAGTCAACAGATGTTTTTGAATTGCTCGATAAAGCCGAACAGTCTTTTTTTGAAATTACAAACGGAACCATCAAAAAAGGGTTTGACACCGCTAATTCTTTAGTAAAACAAGCAATAGACACAATTAAATCTTTAAAAGATAAAGAAGGGCTTTCCGGAGTTCCGTCAGGATTTACAAAACTGGATCAGGAAACCGGAGGCTGGCAGAATTCTGATCTCATTATCATTGCAGCACGTCCTGCAATGGGGAAAACTGCTTTTCTTCTTTCAATGGCGAGAAATATATCGGTTCAACATAAAATCCCGATGGCATTATTCTCTCTGGAAATGGCATCAGTTCAGTTGATTACAAGAATGATTGCTTCTGAAACCGGAATTTCTTCCGAAAAATTAAGAAAAGGACAAATGTCCGATGAAGAATGGGAACGTTTGTTTACAAATGTTTCAGAACTGGAGAACGCCCCTTTATATATTGACGAAACACCCTCGCTTTCTGTTTTTGATTTTCGCGCAAAATGCAGAAGACTTGTGATGCAGCATGGTGTAAAAATCATCATGGTAGATTATCTTCAACTGATGACAGCAAACAGTGGCGGAAAAGGAGGAGGAAATCGTGAACAGGAAATTGCAACCATTTCAAGATCCTTAAAAGCCATTGCAAAAGAATTAAATGTTCCCGTAATTGCGCTTTCACAACTTTCCAGAACAGTTGAAACACGCCCGGGAAAACGCCCTCAGCTTTCGGATTTAAGAGAATCCGGAGCGATAGAACAGGATGCGGATATCGTTTCCTTTATTTTCCGTCCGGAATATTATAAAATTGCAACCTGGGATAATGACCCGGAAGGTCAGGAAACCGGAACAGAAAATCAAGCAGAACTAATAATTGCAAAACACAGAAATGGAGCAACAGCTGATGTAAGGCTGGCTTTCCATAAGAATATTGCAAAATTTGCCGATCTTGATCTTCATGCAGACGCATTTGGTTATCAGCCTTCAAATTTTGGAGAAAAGAACGAAGCAAACGGTTTCGAAAAAATCAGGACAACGATTGATCCGGGTGCTGCATTTGATATGCCCGGCAATGTTTCAGGATCTTCTATGAATGATTTTGATGATGACGAAGACAGTGAAATGCCTTTCTAAAGAAATCCAGTAAGTTTTGAAAATTGAAATCTATACCGATGGAGCCTGTTCGGGGAATCCGGGAAAAGGAGGATACGGAATTCTTATGCGTGTTCCCGAAAAAAAATATCAGAAAACCTTTTCAAAAGGATTCCGTAAAACGACAAATAACCGGATGGAACTGCTCGCCGTAATTGTAGCACTGGAAAATATAAAATCAGAAGGCCACGAGATCCATATTTATACGGACAGCAAATACGTTTCCGAAGCGATCAATCAAAAATGGATTTTCGGATGGGTGAAAAAAGGCTTCGCTAAAGTAAAAAACCCTGATCTCTGGAAAAGATTCTATCCGCTTTTCCAACAGTATAAGCCTCATTTTCATTGGATAAAAGGGCACAACGGCCATCCTGAAAATGAACTTTGCGACCAGCTCGCCGTGAAAGCTTCCCAATCTCTAAATCTTGAGATTGATATATTTTTTGAAAATCCGGATGAAGGCGGACTTTTTTAACAATCCAGATTCCGCTTTCCGCTTGCAACTTTTTCTTATCTTTGAGTATGAATTATATTGAAGCATTGCAAAAACGGTATTCAGTAAAAAAATTCGATAAAGAAAAAATAATTCCCGAAGAAATTCTTAAAAATATTCTGGAAGCAGGCAGGCTTTCGGTAAGTTCGCTTGGCTTGCAGCCTTACGAAATTATTGTGGTAGAAAGTGAAGAAATGAAGCAGAAACTGATTCCGGCATTTTACAATCCATCCCAGATCTCTACATGTTCACATCTTGTTGTGTTGGTTTCCAAAAAGAATATTGAAGATATGTATGTAGATAATTACTTCCGGCATATTACAAAAGTCAGGGAAACGCCTATCGAAAATCTTACCCCTTTCAGAAAAAGTATTGACAGCTATCTTAATATTCAAGACGAAAATTCAATCCTTGAATGGAACGAAAGGCAGTCTTATATTGTGCTGGGCAATTTGATTTTTGCTGCAGCATTAGAGCATGTGGATACTTGTCCGATGGAAGGATTTAATCAGGAAAAAATTGACGAAATTCTTGGGATTAATCCTGCTTCGCAGAAAGTTTCGGTAACTTTGGCATTAGGATACAGATCCGGAGACGATATTTTTCAGAATATGAAAAAAGTACGAAAACCGGACGAAAAATTATTTAAATTCATTTAAAATTCAATCCTCAAACAAAATATGATAAAAGCAGATGTATTGGTGATTGGTTCCGGAATTTCCGGATTATCATACGCAATCAAAATTTCCGAAAAAATGCCTGAGGCAAAAATCATGATTGTAACCAAATCCGACGAAGACGAGAGCAATACAAAATATGCGCAGGGCGGCCTTGCTGTTGTAACCGATTTTGACAATGATAATTTTGAAAAACACATTGAAGACACCATGCGGGCCGGAGACGGTGAAAATAAAAAAGATGTCGTAGAAATGGTTGTAAAGGAAGGCCCGGATCGTTTTCAGGAGCTTGTAGATTGGGGAACCCGTTTCGATACAGGAAAAGATGGAGATTACAAATTAGGAAGAGAAGGCGGACATACCGAAAACAGAATCGTTCACCACAAAGATATTACAGGTTTTGAAATCGAAAGAGCACTTCTCGAAACCGCAAATAAATCTCCCAACATAGAGATTCTTGATCATCACTACGTTATCGATCTGCTGACACAACATCATGTTCCCGGAAAAGAAAAGAATTATAATAACATCCATTGTTACGGAGCTTATCTTCTGGACGAAAGAAATAAAGTAATCAAAAAAATTACCGCAAAAATTACTTTAGTGGCAACAGGCGGAGCCGGACATGTTTACAAAAACACTACCAATCCCAAAATTGCAACAGGAGACGGAATTGCATTTGTACATCGGGCAAGAGGTAAGGTAACCAATATGCAGTATTACCAATTTCATCCAACTGCTTTGTACAGCAAGAGAGATGGAATGCTTTTTCTGATTTCCGAAGCAGTTCGTGGTGACGGAGCAAAACTTCGGACCAAAGATGACCAGCCTTTTATGCACAAATATGATGATCGTGAAGAATTGGCGTCAAGAGATATTGTTGCCAGGGCAATCGACAACGAAATGAAAATTTCCGGTGACGAATATGTTGGATTAGATTGCAGGGATATGGATCAGCAGAAGTTTAAGGAACATTTTCCTAATATTTATCAAAAATGTTTGGATGAAGGGATTGATCCATTTAAACAACTGATTCCCGTAGTTCCTGCCTGCCATTATTTAATGGGCGGAATTGAAGTTGATATGGATGGCCAGTCTTCCATCAAAAATCTTTTTGCCGTTGGGGAATGTACCAATTCCGGGCTTCATGGTGCGAATCGTCTGGCTTCCAATTCTTTACTGGAAGGCTTGGTTTTCGGACATAATGCCGCATTGAAATCCGTAGAACTGTTGATTGAAAATGATTTCAACTTTGATGATCTGAAAGCCATTCCTGAATGGAACGAAGAAGGTATGAAAGTGATGGAAGAAAAAGTAATGATTACCTATTTCAGAAAACAGCTTCAGGAAATGATGAGTGATCTCGTAGGAATTGTACGAAGCAACGACCGTCTTGAGCTTGCCAAGAAAAAGCAGCGAGAAATTTTTGAAGCAGTTACAGAATTGTATAACTATTCCAAGCTTTCCCCTGAGCTTTCCGAATTGAGAAACTTAGTTAATGTTTCTTATCTCATTATTAAACATTCACTAACTATGAAAGAGAACAAAGGTGCATTTTATAATAAAGACCTTGCAACAAAACCATTATTAATCAGCTAAAATTAAAAATTTCTATAAAAAATCCGAATATGAAACGTCCTGCGTACGCTACCGATAAAGTTTTAAAACAATTCATCAAATCAGCCCTCGAAGAAGATTTGGGAAATGGAGATCATTCCACGCTTTCTACAATTTCGAAAGACCTTATCCAAAGCGCAAAACTTTTGGTAAAAGAAGACTGCATCTTAGCTGGTGTTGAGCTGGCTGAAATGATTTTTAAGACTTTTGATAAAGATTTGAAAGTAGAAATATTCATTCAGGATGGCTCCTCTGCAAAAGTCGGAGATGTAGCATTTGTTGTTACCGGAAGAGCACAATCAATTCTGCAGACAGAAAGATTTGTGTTGAACTGTATGCAGAGAATGAGCGGAATTGCTACTTTGACACATGATTGGGATTCCAGATTGCTGGGAACAAAAACCAAACTTTTGGACACCCGGAAAACCACCCCGAATTTCAGGGTTTGCGAGAAATGGGCAGTGGCAATCGGTGGCGGAACCAATCATCGATATGGTTTGTACGATATGATCATGCTGAAAGATAATCATGTTGATTACAACGGAAGCATAACCAACGCCGTAAAAGCAGCAAAAGATTACCTGAAAGAAAATAAACTAAAGCTAAAAATCGAGGTGGAAACGCGAAATCTTGAGGAAGTTCAGGAAGCGATCAATTCAAAAGCAGATCGCATTATGCTCGATAATATGGATATTCCGACAATGACAAAAGCAGTTAAGCTGATTGCCGGTAAAGCAGAAACGGAAGCTTCGGGCGGAATTACACGCGATATGCTGAACGGTATTGCGAAAACCGGTGTAGATTTTATTTCAGCCGGTGCACTTACACATTCTGCAGATAATATTGATTTGAGTTTGAAGGCAGTGATTCAAAAATAGATTTTGCAGGACTACTTTCTGTAGATAATAATTAAAAAAATATTAGTTTTCTTGATTTTTTAAGGGATTTTATCTCTTTTCTTTAGATGTATTATTTCAACAAAATTCAATTTTAATAATTAATATAATTTGTTAAAGATAAGTTAAAAATTAACAATTGCTTAACAACAAGTTAAAATTAATTAACGATTTTTGCAAAAATAATCTTAATCTAAAGTCTAATGAAAAAAACATTAATTTTAGCGATTCTTCTCGCTGGATGCTTTTCAGTTTCTGCACAGGTTACTACAAGTAGTGTTCAAGGGGTAATTGCACCAGCAGCTGGAGGAACTGTGACAGCGACGCATATCCCGTCCGGAACAGTTTATACAGGAAGTGTAAATTCATCAGGAAGCTTCACATTATCGAATATGCGGGTTGGAGGGCCTTATAAGATCGAAATTACGAAAGCAGGCGAAACACCTTTAATTTATGAAGAAGTATATCTTGAACTTGGACAGCCTTTTGTGCTTAACCAAAAATCAAGCGATAATATAAAAACCACAGAAATCTCAGAAATCGTTCTATCAGGAACGCGTAAAACGAATACCAACAAAAATGGTGCTGCAACGAACGTAGGACTTAAGCAAATTCAGGAATTACCACAGACAACGAGGAGTATTACTGAATTTACAAGACTTACTCCTCAGGCCAATGGGAACTCTTTTGCAGGAAGAGATGCGAGATACAACAATCTTCAGATTGACGGAGCAAACTTTAATAACGGTTTTGGTTTAAGTTCAAATCCACTTCCAGGAGGAGGAACTGCGCAGCCGATCTCTTTGGATGCCATTCAGGAAATTTCTGTAAACATTGCTCCTTTTGACGTTACCCAATCCGGATTTACAGGGGCAGGTATCAATGCGGTAACGAAGTCCGGAACCAATACTTTCCACGGTTCATTGTATGGATATTTTAATGGAAAAGAATTGAATGGATGGAAAATCAATGGTGAAAAAATTGATAAAGTTTCCGGGGCAAAAATAACAAATGGTCTTACTGTCGGAGGCCCGTTGATTAAAAATAAACTTTTCTTCTTCGTAAGTGGTGAAAGGGAAATTGCCACAGGAGCCAATGCTTCCGGAGCCAATCTTTGGAAAGCTTCCCAAGATGGAGTAGCCAATGCGGCTGAAAATATTTCAAGAGTAAAAGAATCTGATCTTATTGCTGTAAGAAATCACTTGATTAATGTTTGGGGATACGATCCGGGAAGATATCAGGGATATGCTGATGAAGCAGAACAAAAAGGAGATAAATTCCTTGCACGTTTAGATTGGAATATTAATGCAAAGCACAAGCTAGCTGTAAGATATAACATGCTAAAAGCAGAATCAGATGCCTTAGCAAACGGAACTTCTGGGCCAAGCCCAAGATCTTCTTGGAACCGTGTTTCTGACAGAGCTATGACTTTTGAAAACGGGAATTATGGGTTCGAAAATACAGTACAATCTATCACCGCTGAATTGAACTCAACTTTCACGAGTAAACTTTCTAACAAATTCTTATTCACTTATTCAAAAATTCAGGATAAAAGAACAACTCCTTCTGACAGGCTTTTTCCATTTGTTGACATCTGGGACGGTTCAGAAACGGGAGGAAACTATATCAGTTTTGGAACTGAATTGTTTTCGTATCTGAATGATGTGATAAATAATAATTACTCTTTTATTAATAACCTTACTTATACTGCAGGTAAACATACTTTAACAGGTGGGGTAGCTTTTGAAATGCAAAAATTCGGAAATTCTTATACACGTATGGGAACCGGATATTATAGATATAAATCTGTGGCAGATTTCTTAACTACAGGTACACCAGGCGAAGTTGCACCAATCATGTATGGTATTACATATCCTTATGAAGGGCAAGAAACTTATTCAAGAATCAACTTCGGATTAGCTTCTGCATATATTCAGGATCGTTTTAATGTTACAGATAAATTCAACTTTACATTGGGGCTTAGAGCTGAGCTTCCTCTTTATCTTAATGATCTCACTGCCAACCCTTCTATTGATGCCCTTGAGCTTCTTGATGTGAATGGAAATCCAACCCATTATTCTTCAGGAGAATGGCCAAAATCAAAAGTTATGCTTTCCCCAAGATTTGGGTTTAATTATGACGTAATGGGCGATCGCAGCCTTATTATTAGAGGAGGTACAGGTATTTTTACAGGACGTGTTCCTTTTGTATGGTTGACTAACATGCCAACCAATGCGGGAGTATTGCAAAATACAATTGAGCCTGGAAGCTACGCAGCTGTTGCTCCGTGGATCGGACAAATTCGTTTTCAGCCGAACGATATTTATTATTATGTAAACAATCCGGTGTATTATACAGATGGAAACGGCAATCAGGTAACTCCTTTTATCAGCAGTCCGAAAGAGGGAGCGCCTTCTTCTTTTGCGCTTGTTGACAGAAACTTTAAAATGCCTTCTGTATGGAGATCAAGTTTAGGAATTGATTATAAAATTCCAAACACTCCGTTGACATTCACTTCCGATTTCCTTTATTCTAAAGATGTAAATGCAGTATTTCAGTTTGGTGCCAACAGAAAAACATCAACAGAAAAAATGACTTACGGAGACAGAGTATATTATCCTAATGCTGCTTCTTATACATATAATAATGCAATTGGTGCCAACAGTGCAACTGTTCTTGCCAATACAGATGTTAAAGGGTATGTATTCTCTGC
>DAMDNI010000096.1:0-5134 GCA_032083825.1 Bergeyella sp.
AAATTAATAAAAAACAATCTTATCCAAAAAGGAAAAGACGGTTAAGGTTTTTTTGACGGCGGAAATTATTTGTTTACGCTCTTTATATATTTTTCAATCGCCATGGTCATGGACGGTGTTTCTTTTGTCGGTGCCATGAGGTCGATTTTCAGTCCGGCATTTTCTGCAGCTTGCTGTGTGGTAGGGCCAAAAACGGCAATTTTCGTATCTTCCTGTTTGAAATCGCTGAAATTTTCCTGTAAAGATTTGATTCCCTGCGGGCTGAAGAATACAAGCATATCATAATCTTTTATATTGATATCGGAAAGATTAGAACATACTGTTTTGTACATAATTGCTCTTGTCCAGTCAACATTTACGCTGTCCAGAACTTTTGGAATATCCGGGCTTAGCACATCAGAAGATGGAAGCAAATATTTTTCGGAAGGGTATTTTTTGAAAAGCGGAGCCAGATCGGAAAAATTTTTCTCACCGAAACTGATCTTTCTTTTTCTGTACACGATATGTTTTTGCAGATAATTAGCAATAGCTTCGGACTGACAGATGTATCTCATCGAATCAGGAACCTGAAAACGCATTTCTTCCGCAAGTCTGAAATAATGATCGATCGCATTTTTGCTAGTGAAAATAATTCCTGAATATTGAGATAAATCAATTTTTTGAGTTCTCAGTTCTTTTGCATCAACACCTTCTACATGGATAAAAGGGCGGAAATCAATCTTAATTTTCTCCTTTTTTGCAATCTCCAAATAAGGTGAAGATTCGTTAGGAGCCGGCTGTGAAACTAATATAGATTTAATTTTCATCTTCAAATTTGCTAAAAAAACAATGTTCTCCAAAGTACAAACAGAGGTGCGATTTGGAGGGTGCAAATATACAAAAATTTATAATACCATTTAATTGGAAGGATTTGATTTTTGTGAAAAAAATAAAATATAATTTTAAAAATGAAAACAATTCCGGCAGAAAATAGATAAATATGCAACGCTTCTCTTTTATCAATATCAAAATAATAATGATAAATACACAGGATGATAAGTATCACGGATAGTGCAAAATAAAACTTTGTGACGGTGAAATAAAATATTCCCCATTTTCGTATATTTCCGATACCAGAATAAAATAAATAGCTAAGAAATGCTTTTGACAGATAAAAAAGTATAATGCAGGCCAATGTGTATCCGAACTTGTTAAGCTGATATCCAAAAACATGCACGTCTTCCACTGCTTTCGGAACTAGCGGGATATATTGCGAAAGCAAAATAGAAAAAACAGTAGCAAATACCAAAGAAGTAATCAGCCAGCAAAGAAACGTATTGCTGGAATCGGCAAATTTTTCAACGAAAAAATTTTTCAGCGGGATGCTTCTCAGTAAAGAAACGAACATGAAGGCATACGCAAACAGGCATATCACCAACGTTATTATCACCCAATCATTATTTTCTGCAATCCTTATCAAAGATATTTTTTTACAAAAATACTAATTATCGCTCCAAAAACGCAGAATAAAATTAAGGCTTGAATTTTGAAGTCATTTCGCAAGACTTAAAATAGTATCTTTGCGCATTAATTTTTCTTGATGAAAAAACTTGTTATCATCCCGACTTATAACGAAAAGGAAAATATCGAAAGCATCATTACTGCTGTTTTCGCTATGGATCAGGATTTTCATGTTTTGGTGGTAGATGATTCTTCTCCGGACGGAACGGCAGAAATTGTGAAAAACCTTCAGCAAAAATTTCCGCATTTGCTTCATCTGAGTATAAGAAAAGTAAAAGACGGCCTGGGGAAAGCCTATATTCATGGGTTCAAATGGGCTTTGCAGAATGATTTTGATTATGTTTTCGAGATGGATGCCGATTTCTCTCACAATCCGAACGATCTTCCGAAACTCTTCGAAGCCTGCAAAAATGCAGATATGTCAGTTGGTTCAAGATATTCTCAGGGAGTAAATGTTGTGAATTGGCCTATGGGAAGAGTGCTCCTTTCCTATTTTGCCTCTAAATATGTAAGATTTATTTTGGGAATTCCGGTGCACGATACCACAGCAGGATTTGTCTGTTTTAAAAGAGAAACCCTTGAAGGAATTGGCTTAGACAAGATAAAATTAAAAGGATACGGATTTCAGGTGGAAATGAAATACAGAGCTTTCAAAAAAGGATTCAAGATTGTGGAAGTTCCCATCATATTCACCAACCGCATAAAAGGACAAAGCAAAATGAACGGAGGCATTATCGGAGAAGCAATCTTCGGAATCATCAAGCTCAAATGGAAATCAATCATCAATAAGTTATGAAAAGGCTGATCTTTTTTCTAATCTCTTTCATTTTGGTTTCATGCACAGATATTATAGATAAGCCTAAAAATCTTTTAAAAGAAGACCAGATGGCCGAAATAATAGCGGAACTCGCCACCATAGACCAGTTGGGAATGGTAACGCCGAATTATAATCCGGACGGCCAGACCAGATTTCTTTTTAAAAAAGCAAAAGTAGATCCTAAAAGCTTTACAGAAAGCTATAAATATTATATCGCAAAAAAGAAAATGCCCGATATCTACGACAAAGCTCAGGAAATCATCAAAGAAAAAGATAAAAAAGGTAAAATATATATTGAAAGAAAAGTTGCCGAACAGGATTCTATCCTGAAAAAAGAACAAGAACAAATCAAAAAATCCCAGAACTAAAAAATGCATCCATTTTTTGAAATAAATACAAAAAGTACAGGAAAAGCCAGAGCAGGAATTATCAAAACCGATCACGGAGAAATCCAGACACCGATTTTTATGCCGGTAGGAACCGTGGCTTCTGTGAAAACCGTTCATCAACGCGAGCTTAAAGAAGATATCAAAGCTCAGATTATTTTAGGAAATACTTACCATCTTTATCTTCGTCCGACAATGGATGTTATGGAAGAAGCCGGAGGTTTGCATAAATTCATGAACTGGGATCGCCCGATTTTAACAGATTCCGGAGGTTTTCAGGTGTTTTCGCTTTCGGATTCAAGAAAAATGACCGAAGAAGGCGTAAAGTTTAAATCTCATATCGACGGCAGCTACCATTTTATTTCCCCTGAAAAATCAATGGAAATCCAACGCCAGATTGGGGCGGATATTTTTATGGCTTTTGATGAATGTACGCCTTTTCCATGCGAATACAACCAGGCAAAAGCATCGATGGAAATGACACACCGCTGGTTGCGGAGATGTATTGAATGGAATGAAAAGAATCCTGAATTATATGGCCATAAACAAAGGCTTTTCCCAATCGTTCAAGGATCTACATATTCTGATCTTCGTAAAATCTCTGCAGAATTTATTTCTGAACAAAATGCTGAAGGAAATGCAATCGGAGGACTTTCTGTAGGTGAGCCGGAAGAAGAAATGTACAGGATTACAGATGAAGTTACCGATATTCTTCCAAAGGAAAAACCCAGATATTTAATGGGAGTTGGAACTCCGTGGAATATTTTAGAATCTATTGGTTTAGGAATTGATATGATGGATTGTGTGATGCCGACTAGAAATGCCAGAAACGGGATGATTTTTACATGGCAAGGCGTTGTGAATTTGAAAAACGAAAAGTGGAAAAAAGATTTTTCCCCGCTTGATGAGTTCGGAACCAGCTTTGTTGATAGAGAATATTCAAAAGCGTATGTGCGTCACTTATTTGTTTCAAAAGAATATTTGGGAAAACAGATTGCCTCTATTCATAACCTCGCTTTCTATCTGGATTTGGTAAGAGCGGCCAGAGAACATATTGTAGCAGGAGATTTTTATGAATGGAAAAATGCTGTAGTTCCGGTTTTAAAACAAAGGCTTTAATTATAAATTCATTATTGATTAAATGACAGGGTTTGGGAAAGGCCTTCGAACAACAATTAACAAGCTTCAATCAAAATGCTGAAAATAGTAGACCGATATATCATTAGAAAATACCTTGGAACCTTCGGGTTTATGCTGGGGCTGCTTTCTATTATCGTGTTTGTGATTGATGTGCAGGCAAAAGCACCAAGGATTGAATCCAACGGTTTTACGGTTTCCTATTTTATCATCAATTTTTATCCTTTTTGGATTATTAATCTGATTGTGACGTTCATGTCAATTCTGGTTTTTATATCCGTGATTTATTTCACCTCAAGAATGGCTAACAATACCGAAATTGTAGCCATTATCAGCAGTGGGGCAAGCTTTCACCGTTTTGCAAGACCTTATCTGATTACATCGGGGCTTATTGCGGTTTTTGCGCTTTCGCTGAATCATTTTGTGCTTCCGCTTTCCAATGCAAAGAAAAATGTTCTGGAACCTTATACTTATAATAAAATAAAGCGTGAGGCCATTACCGGAACCATGGAAGTTTCTACAAGGATTTCCAAAAACGAATATATTTTTATTAAAAATTATAATAAAAAAGAGAAAAGAGGCTCAGGATTCATCTATCAGAAATTTGACAAAAACAGTAAGATGATCTATCAGCTCAACGTCTCAGATTTCTCATGGAATCCTCAGAAAAAAGTTTTTCTCATGAATAATTATCTTGAGAAAACTATTTTAAAAGATGATTCCGAACGTCTTGCAGATGGTGTTACAATGGAGAAAAGTTTTGTGCATCCTCCGGAAGAGCTTTTCCCTGATGAACTTTTGGGGCAGAATAAAACCACACCAGATCTCATCAAGTTTATCGATCGCGAACGTGAAAAAGGAAATGGAAACCTCAATGCTTATCAAAACGAGCTTTATCAAAGAACTTCCATGCCGGTTTCGGTGATTATCCTGACTTTTCTCGCACTTTCACTTTCATCGCAGAAAAAAAGAGGAGGATTGGGAATTAATCTGGCAATCGGAATTGCATTGGCCTTCGTTTTCGTTTTTTCTTTTGAGGCTCTAAAAATTGTTTCAGAATCCAAAACATTGACTCCGTTTATCGCAATGTGGATGCCTAATTTTGTATTTGGGCCTCTTGCTGCTATTCTTTATTACAGAAGGGCCAATCAGTAAAGCAGTTCGATTTCTTTATGAAAGAATTTTTGTAAACCTTCATTTTCAAGGTCAATCCATAGAAATCCGTTTTCATCCATATTCCGGATTATGCCATTTTGTCTGATGCCTTTTTTCTGAAAAACCGAAATTTCATTTT
>DAMDNI010000096.1:5144-10401 GCA_032083825.1 Bergeyella sp.
GAATTGCTCCATAATCTCAAGGAAAGAATTAGGAGAAGAAAATGATTCTTCCATGAAGACAAAAAGTTTTTGAGCTACTTCTTCCGGGTTGAAACGCTCTCCGGTTTGCGTAAGCAATGAGCCTGCTTTATTCAAATTTTCAAAATTTTCCTGAAGAATATTTATACCGATGCCGATGATATAAAATTCAGATTTTTCTATTTTTCTTTTTTCAATTAAGATTCCTGAAATTTTTTTTTGGCTGAGAATAATATCATTGGGCCATTTTATCTCCGCTCTTAAACCCGTCAGATTGGCAATAAAGTTTCTGAAAAATACAGCGGTACAGAAATTGATGAAATTGTCAGAGTCTGAGATCCTGCTTTTCAAACTGAGCGAAATTGCAAGGTTTTTATCTTTTGTACTTTCCCAGGAATTTCCATATTGTCCCCTTCCTTTTGTTTGGTTCAGTGTGTAAAGACCAAAAAAAACGCTTTGCGTTTGAGGTAAAAAGTAAAGTATTTCGTCATTAGTAGAAGAGCATTCTTCTACGGAAAACAGATTTTTCATAAGCAGAAGTTAGAGACAGAAAACACAATAAACATAATTAATAGAGAAAAAAACAATAAATTTGCAAATAATAGAAATTCTTGAATGAGTAAAATTACACAAAAACAACTTTTAACAGATAAAATAATAGAAGCAATCCAAGATACAAAAGGTGAGGATGTTCTTATCTTTGATCTTTCCCATATCGAAAATTCTGTAGCAGAGACTTTTATCATCTGCAGTGGAAACTCGAATACCCAAGTTTCTGCAATTGCCGGAAATATAGAGAAAAAAGTGAGAAATGAGCTTAAGGAAAGACCTTGGCATGTTGAAGGTACAGACAACGCAATGTGGGTTTTAGTAGATTACGTTACAGTGGTTGTACATATTTTTCAGAAACAGATCCGCGAATATTACGATATCGAAGAGCTTTGGGGAGATGCCAAAATCACAAAGGTTGAAAGCTAATACACAAATTTTAATACAATCGAATGAATAATAAAGGATTTAATTGGTTTTTCCCAATTGCAATTATTGCACTGATTCTTTTCTTCGCTACCAATTTTTTAGGAAATGATTCTTCAAAAGGAATCAGCGAGGATGAGTTTTTTACTTTAATGCAGAATGGGAAGGTCCAAAGTGTTATCATCTATAAAGACATAGAAAAAGCAGATGTTTTCCTGACTCAAACAGCCAAAAACGAACTGGTAAAAAAATCTACCGACAACAACCCTTTGTCTGCACTTGATTTTAAGCCAAAAGCAGATTATTCCCTTAATTACGGAGATTTGCAGCTTTTTTTGGAAAAATATGAGCAGATAAAAAAAGCCAACCCAAAAATTCTTGTGGAAAAAAGCTACGAAGTAAGCAAAAGCGCTTTTTCGGAACTGATTTTCACAGCTTTGTTCTGGATCGGGATTATGGCTCTGTTCTATTTTGTCCTTTTCAGGAGGATGTCTGGAGGAAACGGGCCTGGAGGACAAATATTCTCTATCGGGAAATCAAGAGCAAAACTTTTTGATGAAAAAGAAAAAATTCAGGTGACATTTAAAGATGTTGCCGGTTTGGAAGGTGCTAAAGAAGAAGTTCAGGAAGTCGTAGACTTTTTGAAAAATTCCGAAAAATATACAAAACTTGGAGGTAAAATTCCTAAAGGCGTTCTTTTGGTTGGTCCTCCGGGAACAGGAAAAACATTACTGGCAAAAGCTGTCGCAGGCGAAGCTAAAGTCCCTTTCTTTTCGCTTTCCGGATCGGATTTTGTGGAAATGTTTGTAGGAGTCGGAGCTTCAAGAGTAAGAGATTTATTTGCCCAGGCGAAAGCAAAATCCCCTGCGATTATTTTTATTGATGAAATTGATGCGATTGGTAGAGCAAGAGGAGGAAAAAACTTCACTGGTGGGAATGATGAGCGTGAAAATACACTCAACCAGCTTCTCACAGAAATGGATGGCTTCGGAACTGATACCAACGTTATCGTAATGGCAGCAACTAACCGCGCAGATATACTTGATAAAGCATTATTAAGAGCGGGGCGTTTTGACAGATCTATTTATGTTGACCTTCCGGAATTGCATGAACGAAAAGAAATTTTCGAAGTGCATTTGAAAAAAATCAAGCTGGATGATTCTGTTGATCGTGAATTTTTGGCAAAACAAACTCCGGGATTCAGTGGAGCTGATATTGCAAATGTTTGTAATGAAGCAGCACTTATCGCAGCAAGAAATGGCCATGAATCTGTAAATAAACAAGATTTCCTTGATGCAGTAGACAGAATTATCGGTGGTCTTGAAAAGAAAAATAAAGCCATCAAACCTTCTGAGAAGAAAAGAGTTGCCTATCATGAAGCAGGACATGCAACAGTTTCCTGGCTTGTAGAACATGCTGCGCCGCTTTTAAAAGTAACCATCGTTCCAAGAGGAAGATCTTTAGGAGCTGCATGGTATCTTCCTGAAGAAAGATCACTTACCACCACCGAACAAATGTTGGATGAAATGTGTGCAACTTTAGGAGGAAGAGCAGCAGAACAGGTAATTTTCAATAATATTTCGACAGGAGCACTTTCCGATCTTGAAAGAGTGACCAAGCAGGCTCAGGCTATGGTAACCATTTATGGTCTTAGCGAGAATATCGGAAATATCTCTTATTATGACAGTTCAGGGCAAGGAGATTACAGTTTCTCAAAACCTTATTCTGAAGAAACGGCAACCAAAATTGATGCTGAAATAAAGTCAATTATTGAAAATCAATATACCAGAGCAATACAGATTCTTACGGATCATAAAGATAAACTAGACGCCTTAGCAAATAAACTTTTGGAAAAAGAAGTAATCTTCCGTGAAGATCTTGAAGAGATTTTCGGTAAAAGAGCCTGGGATCCTGAATTGACGGAAAATCCAGTGCAGAATGCACCGCAGCCAGATTTGCCGGAGGTTGTAGCTCCGGAATCGGGCACGCAGATTTAGAATCAATCCTGAAACTTTTTAAAAACATATCTTTTATTTTAAAAAGTTTCAGGATTTTTTTATTCCTGACATTGAGGAATTTAAAAATAATTTTTATTTTTGTTAATTCTAAAACACTGAACAGCATTGAGCTTATTCAAAAAAATTGTTGGAAAAATAATGAACCAGTCTGAAGATGAGACAGATCAGGACTTGGTAAAGCTGGGAGATTCGCTGAAAAATGCAGATCTTGATTATAAATTTGCTCAGCTTTTCACACATTCCGGTGGTTTTTTTAATTATTGTGCTGATGAAGCGGAAGCTTTGCAGGTGCTCAACCAGATTATCAAAATCGAAAATATCAATTCTGTATTTTGCTGGGATTCGGATCTGAAGAATTTTCTTGATGTAATCAATGTTCCGCATACAGAAGAATTGGCTCTTACAAATGATGCTGCTTTTATCACCTGCGAATATTTGATTGCATATGACGGAAGAATCATGCTTTCGCATAATAATATCCTGCATTATCATTCTTCCAGGCTACCCGAAAAAATCATTCTTATGGCAAATGTCTCTCAGATTGTCACCAATCTGAATGATGCAATGGGAAAAATCAAAAGAAAAGGGAACATCAAGAATCTGACTTCAATTAGCGGAAATCAGTCCAAATTGGATTCTCCTTCACAAAACAATACCAAACTTTTCTTACTTTTGCTGGAAGATTAAAATAACAGGAAGGTTTTGGATAAAAATTTAATTCAGCGTCTTATTTCCGGTGCAGTATATGGTTTTCTGATCATTTTCTGCGTTACGCCTTTCGGTTCCGGGCTCATCAATACAATTTCTCCGAATCTTGTAGGGCAATATCAGCTTTTTTATGGTTTGATTACACTTTTTCTTTTTGTTGGAGTTTGGGAGTGTATGAAGATCATGAGATTTGACAATTCATGGGAAAAATGGGTGGTTTTTCCGCTTGTTGTTCTGGTGTATTATCGTTTTTCAAAAAGATTTTTTCAGCATGGTTTTCATTTTGATCTTAATCTTTCCGAGATTCTGGCGCTTGCGCTTCTCTTAATTGCGGTTATAACGCTTTTCCGATTTTCAAAGGAATTGTATTACGAAAACGGAAAACTCATTTTTACAGTTATCTATACAGCACTTCCGTTTTGTTTTGCTTTAGGACTGCCTGCATTTTCAAGATTGGATGATACTTTTAGTTTAGAAATTCTTTTTCTCTTCATTCTGATCTGGAGCAGCGATTCTTTTGCCTATTTTGCTGGAAGGCTTTTCGGAAAGCATAAGATGGCTCCGAAAATTTCTCCTAAAAAAACATGGGAAGGTTTTGCAGGAGGGGTAATTCTGACATTAGTTCTCTCATTTTTTGTTGAAAAATATTTTCCTGAACTTCGCGGAAACTGGATGATTGTTGGCTTTTTAGTTGCGGTATTTGCTCCGATAGGAGACCTTGTGGAAAGCCAGCTGAAAAGAACTTTCGGAGTGAAGGACAGTGGGAATATTATTCCGGGACATGGCGGAATTCTCGACAGGCTGGATAGTTTTATGATTTGTGCGCCTGTTGTATATTTGTATTTTATATTAGAAAAATTTTTATAAATGAAACTGCATCGTGAAAGTAAAGGAACTGTAATTGTAGCAACTGTTGCTGTTGCAGTTTTAGGCATTTTGTCTATTTATTTTTTGAAATTCTGGTCGATTTTTATTATCATTCCTTTGCTGATTCTGTATGGCTTGGTTTTTTGGTTTTTCAGAGTTCCTAATCGTGAGATCGAAGATCACAAAGAGAATGTTGTCGCTCCTGTTGACGGAAAAGTGGTCATGATCAAAGAGGTGGAAGAAAATGAATTTCTGAAATCAAAAGCCATTCAGGTTTCTATTTTTATGTCTCCGCTGAATGTTCATATCTGCAGATATCCGGTTTCCGGAAAAGTGATTTACAAAAAATACCATCCGGGTAAATATCTTGTTGCATGGCACGAAAAGTCTTCTACAGATAATGAAAGAACAACAGTAGCTGTTGAAAGTTTAACCAATCATAAAGTAGTTTTCCGTCAGATAGCAGGATATGTTGCCAGGAGAATTGTGTTCTACTGTAACGAAGGTGACGAAGCAAAAGCAGGACACGAATTCGGATTTATAAAATTTGGTTCAAGAATGGATATTTTTCTCCCTTTGGATACGGAAATTATCTGCAAAATCGGAGATAAAACAAAAGGCGGATTGGACATAATCGCTAAAATGAAAGAATAAAACCAATAATTTTTGAG
>DAMDNI010000097.1:0-10203 GCA_032083825.1 Bergeyella sp.
ATTATAAAATTCTTTGGAAATATCAGAGATTTCGATATTTTTTACAGGATTCTGAATTTCTATATTCCAGTTGGTTTCCTGATCCTTTTTGCAGGAGGTAAGGCTCAAAACTAAAACGGAAGCAATAGCGGTATTTAAGAAAAACTTCATTATTTTTACATCAGATTTAAGTCGGTAAAAATACAAATTTTAATCATGCTGAACCCTATAGAAACTTCAAGACTGATATTACGGCCATTAGAAAAAAATGATGCGGAAAGATTATTTCTTCTCGACAGCAATCCTGAAGTCATGAAATATGTAGGACAGCTTGTTCTCTCAAAAGCTGAAGAATCTGAAAAAGTGATTGAAAAGATTCAGCAGCAATATGCTGAAAACGGAATCGGAAGATATGCGGTTGTAGAAAAGGAAAGCGGGCTCTTGATCGGCTGGAGCGGGCTGAAACTTTTTACCGGAAAAATCAATAACCACGAAAATTTTTATGAATTAGGTTACCGTTTTCTCCCTGAATTCTGGGGAAAAGGCTATGCAACGGAATCTTCAAAAGCATTTTTGGATGCAGGTTTTAATGTAATGAATCTCAAAGTGATATATGCTTATGCACATTCAAGGAATGATGCTTCTAATCACACGTTACAGAAATTAGGATTTCAGAAAACCAGCGAATTTCATGAGCATGACGGAATTTGTTTCTGGTACGAATTGGAAAAAGAAAATTTCAAACTTTAATATAATTTAGAATAATATGCAAACGGAAAAAATTATTGATCATGTGGTAAAATGGCTGAAAGATTATGCCGAAAAAGCAGGCGTAAAAGGTTACGTAATAGGAGTTTCCGGAGGTGTTGATTCCGGAGTGGTTTCTACACTTTGCGCAATGACGGGCCTTGAAGTTTTACTTTTGGAGATGCCTATCCGCCAAAAGCAGGATCAGGTAAACCGGGCTCAGGATCATATCAGTGATCTTAAAAAAAGATTTCCGAATGTACAGGGGAAAACCATTGATCTTACGCCTGTTTTTGAAACTTTTGAAGATACTGTGGAAAACCATGTGGAAGGAAGATGGAGCAATAACCTCGCTCTTGCCAATACAAGATCCCGTTTCAGAATGGTGACTTTATATTATTTTGGTCAGTTGCACGGGCTTTTAGTTTGTGGGACAGGAAACAAAGTCGAAGATTTCGGAATAGGATTTTATACCAAATACGGCGATGGAGGAGTAGATGTTTCTCCTATTGCAGATTTATACAAGACAGAAGTTTATCAGCTTGCTAAAGCTTTGAATCTGATTGAAAGTATCCAGAATGCAATTCCGACAGACGGGCTTTGGGATGCAGACAGAACAGATGAAGACCAGATAGGAGCTACATACCCGGAATTAGAAAAAATCCAGAAAGAATACGAAACGAAAACGGTTGACGATTACCAAGGAAGAGATCTGGAAGTTTTCAAAATTTTTGACCGAATGCACAAAGCCGCAAAACACAAAATGGATCCGATTCCGGTATGCGATATTCCGGAGGAATGGAGGAATTAAATTAAAATGGAACACAGGATATACCGGGAAGCCAGAGTGGAAGATATTCCTCAATTAACGGAAGTGAGGTTTTCAGTAAAAGAAAATCAATTATCAGACCCGAGTATCGTGACGAAAGAAGATTATATTGAATATCTTGAAAAAAAAGGCAAAGGATGGGTATGCGAAATAGATAGCCGAATTGTAGGATTTTCAATTGTTGACCTGATTGACCATAATATCTGGGCGCTTTTTGTGCATCCTGATTTTGATAAGCAAGGCATAGGGAAATATCTGCATGATATCATGCTGAATTGGTATTTTAAAGAAAAGTCAGAGAAAGTCTGGCTTGGGACATCTCCCGGAACCAGGGCAGAAAAATTCTACAGAAAAGCAGGATGGAAGGAAGCCGGAATTCATGATGGAAGAGAAATAAAGTTTGAGATGACAAAAGAATCTTGGGGAAAATCTAACCATTAATTCAACTTTTTACAGGAAATAATGAATCCGAAAATAAGAACACTTTTTATATTTTTTATTGGTGCATTGGCGGGGATTCTGGCAATGTATCTTTTCAGTAATTATAGGATTGAAAAGAAAAATCACGATCAGAATATTTCCCAAGCAAGAATTTCAGAGAAGAAAGCAGAAGATAATTTTAATGAAAATCAAAGCTATTCTGAGACCGGAATTGATGATTTAACAAAAGAAAAGATTGTTGTTAAATATGTAAAGGAAAATCACCAGCTTCCTGATTATTATATCACCAAATCTGAAGCCAGGAATAAAGGCTGGAACGCCTCTTCAGGAAATTTATGTGAAGTTTTGCCAGGAAAAGCAATTGGCGGAGACCGGTTCAGCAACCGCGAAAAGCAACTCCCGGAAAACGTACAATATTACGAAGCCGACGTAAATTATAATTGCGGAAGAAGAAATGCAGACCGGATTGTCTTCACCAGAAATGGTGATGTTTGGCTCACCAAAAACCATTACAAAACATTTGAAAAGCAATAAAATGTTAAGGCTTTTCTCTTTTTTAATTCTACTTTTCTCTTTGAATTGTTCTAAAGAAAGCGATTCAAAAAATATGCAAGCAGATACAGCTGTCGTTATCCAGATTCAGCCATTTTCTGACATGAAAGAGAATGAAGTAAAGCAAATTGCTGACGGAATCCAAAAAATTTATCCACATGTTGAAATTCTGAAAGCCATTGATTTCCCTGAAAATTCGTATTACAAGCCAAGAAATCGTTACAGAGCAGATTCTATTATTAAATATCTAAGTTCAGAAACGGAAAACGGATTTGTTAAAATAGGTCTCACCAATAAAGACATCAGCGCAACCAAAGGCAACAATCCTGATTTTGGATTGATGGGATTAGGATATCGTCCCGGGAAATCGTGCGTTGCCTCAAGCTTCAGGCTTAATAATAAAAATAAAAGTTCGCAGTTTTATAAAATTGCAATTCACGAGCTTGGACATACGCAAGGTTTGAAACACTGCCCCGAAAAAACCTGTTTCATGCGCGATGCAGAAGGCGGAAATCCTACCGATGAAGAAAAAGATTTCTGCAAAAAATGTAAAAATTACCTAAAAACAAAGCATTGGCAATTCAGTTAAAATAATAATGGATTATTTTTGCTAAAACCTAAAACCTAAATGAAAGAAATATATATTGATTTTACCAGCATTGGCGATTATGAAGATTTTTATGAACAGCTAAAAGACAAGCTCACATTGCCCGATTATTTCGGAGACAATCTTGATGCTCTTTATGATGTGGTTACGGGTAATTTGGAACTTCCTCTTCATATCGAATTTGTAAATATGAGTGTGGAACAGCTTGAGATTTTTGAAGATCTGCTTACCACTCTTGAAGATGCAGAAGATGAAACGGAAGGTTTTTCATTTTCCTATTATCTTGAGCAATATGAAGATGGTGAAGAATAAAAGTGTGACAGTTTTGCTGCCACACTTTTAATTTAAAGTAAAAAAATTGATATGAAAAGACCAGATTAAAGACCAGCCCACCCTGAAGCCCAGCTTGGATTGGCTGTGCCATTTCCGGCTCCTGTTGCCGATGCGTTTTCTGTGTAAGTTCCATCAGCTGCAGGCTGAGCTGTAGATCCTGTTGCAGAAGCAATGGTTACAGCTTTTGCAGTTACATTATCAAATTTGATATTTGTGAATTTGTTTTTACCGTTTAGATTTGCAATTGTAGTATCATGCTGAATAGTAATGGCTGTAGCCCAACCCGAAAAAACTATATTATCCAATGCAGCACCAGTTCCTACTCTGAAAAGATTTGTACCTGCGTTTTCATTATCAGTTGTTGGAAATCCTATGAATGTAGCGTTTTTAATGGTAGGATTTGACATTGGTGTTGCTGTTTGATTACCAGAATTGTTATCTGCTTCAATCCCTCTGTTTCCTACATTTGCTGCAGTTCTTTTTGCAAAAACATTGGTTGCTGTACCGTTCCATCCTTCTGTCCAGTCAAATGCGTCGTCATCGTTATTGATAGAAATAATATTACTTACGTTAACTGTACCTCCAAAGAACTCGATACCGTCATCTGCACCATCAATCACGGCAACACCATCGATTTTTGTTCCATTACCAACACCAAATAATGAGAGCCCGTTATATTCTTTGGTATCACTAAATCTAGCACCAGCCCATCTGATTTGAGTATAAGTTATAGATCCGCTGTTATCATCAGCAACTGTTCCTCCGTATGTTAAACTACCTCCAACTTCGGAACTAGCGGTAGCTCCAGCATTGATGGGCGCTTTACCACAGATAACAATCCCACCCCAATCTGCTTTTTTAGGAGCTGCTGCACCAGAAGTAAAGATCACCGGATTTGAAGCGGTGCCATTACTGAATATTTTACCACCCTGAGCAACTGCTATATAAGTATCTGTACCTCCAGTACAAAGGATTTTTGTTCCTGCTGGGATGGTTAATTCAGCACCGTTATTTACAATCACTGCTCCTGTCATTTTGTAAGTGATGCTGGCATCAAGAACCAATTTGTCTCCAGATTTCAAAGCGACTTTAAAATTATTAGGATCGATGGTTACATTACTGGGATTAGGAGTAATAGTAGTGTCTTCATCAGAAGAACAGGAATTAAAAATTGATACTGTTGTTAAGGATAGTGTGCAAATAACCAATGCACTTGAGAATAATTTTTTCATTGTAATTTACTTTTATTTATTAATATTTTTGTTTTAAAATTTATATCCTACATTGACTCCGATAACCTGACCTCTTTTGAAATTATAGGTTTCGGAATTATTGATGTTTTCTTGAACTCTTTTTATTTCAGGATTCAATATATTTTTAACAGATACTCCAAAATCGATATTGTTTTTGAATCTTAATTTTGCAGTAATGTCAAGCATATTTACCGGCTTTTGTATAATGTTTCCGATTTGATTGGTACTTATGGAATAGAGGTAACTTCCTATATAAGAGTAAGATGCTACTAGATCTATTTCGTTTCCACTATTCCATTTATGGTTTAATCCTAAATTTGCATTGCCAACGAAATCTGCTGCTCCTTGCAGTTTGTCTTCTTTAACATCAAAATTAACCGCAAATAGGCTGTTTCCGGAGATGTTGTCATAGGTTTCTTTTTGTACCTTGTCTTTATCCAATTCTGCTTTAGAATCCATATAAGTCGCGTTTACAAATGTGTAAATCTTAGAACCGTTTCCAAAGCTGAAAAGATCTTTCCTGATTTCAGCCTCAAACCCGTAAACGTATGCCCAGTCTCCCGCATTGAGATAGGAGAAATAAGGATCGGAAGAGTTGATGAAAGTTCGGGAAATAGGATTCTGAATATATTTTCCAAATCCTGTTAATGAGATTATCTCTCCGGATTTCGGGAAGTATTCCCATTTCAAATCCACATTGTTATTATCAGAAGGCTTTAAGTAATAATTACCTTGTGTTGTTTCGGTTACATCAATATAAATGTAGGGAGCCATCTCTTTCAACTGTGGTAATGTATATGTTCTGGAAGCTGCAAGTCTTAAATTTTGTTTATCGTTAATTGAATATTTCAGATTGAGAGCAGGTAAAAATTTATTGTATACTTTTTCTATATTATTAATTGAAGTATAGAACTGTACATCCCATTCTATATATTGTCTTGCTCGGTCATATCTGACACCTAACTGTGCCATGAAGTTATCTGAAAACTTATAATCTATATTTACAAATCCCGAATTTACATCCTGATCACCATTATAACGTACGGGTTTCAAAACTCCTGCATCCCCGAAATTACTTGTAATATTGAAAAACCCTTTTGCATAATTATAAGCATTAAAGATCGCATCAAGATTATTCGGATCAGATACTACAGCAGGTGGTGCTATCTCATTATCCCATTTGAAATCCATCTGTTTTGAAAAGAAATTTCTGGTTTTGAAACGTCCCTGATAGCCTGCTGAGATTTTTGACTGATCTTTTAAGTTATAACTAAAAGTGATATTTCCGGTATATTCTTTGTCGTCAAGATTGTCATAATATCTGTTGTTAAGGCCAGATTCTCTTGTTACCGTGTAATTTTCATCCGAATCATTTTTAACCAATGTATTGGTGATTCTGTCAGGTCGTTGGCTGTTGAGATAATTGTATCCTGCAATCCAGTTTACAGAAAATTTTTCACCAAAATTATGATCACCGCCTATTTGGTTTACCAGAACATTGGTTACCTTATAATCTGCTCTTCTTACATAGCCTCCTCCATTTTCTGCATAATCACGAATCTCACCTTCATATATTTTTGCTTCCTGATTGGTAGAATGTATATAATTGGTAATCCATTTCAACTGATGGTTAGGATTGATTTTGTAAAATAAATTCAGTAAACCTGTCGTATTGGTTGTATATGAGTATTTCTGGACTTTATTAAAGTTTTTAAAAACTGTTTCCTGCCCAAACTGACCTTCAGAACCTTCTTTATAAGTAAAATCATTATTGAATCCTGCATATGCATATGCATTAAGTCTTCCCTGATTACCGATTTTAAAAGATTTTCCAGCCTGCAGGTTGAATCCTGTATTGATGGGCATCATCATTGAAGGTCCAAATGTATCTTTGAAGTTCCAGCTGGTCTGATAATTATATGCTGTTAAAGCATTAGCAGGAATTTTCTGAACTTTAGTTCCAAAAAAATTAGGACCATCTTGAAGATAAAATTTATCAGTTTTAGAATTCTGAAGATTATAGCCGCTCTCCATTCCAAAAGTAATAAATCCTTTACCGGAATATTCTTTGGAAACAATATTAATGTTTGCACCTCCGAAATCACCCATTAGCCTCGGGCTGAATACTTTTTCTAAAGAAATATAATCGATAATGTCGGTTTTCAGTAGAGACAGATCTATATTTTTATTTTCAGGATCATCAGAAGGCATTACTAAACCATTGAGAGTTGTAGCATTGTAACGATCCAGCAAACCTCTTACAGAGATCGTATTTCCGCCCTCCTGTTTTATTGTTCCCGTAGCCTTGGTAATCGCGGTGGCAACATCGCCTACACCTTGTTTAGAGAGCTGGACTGCTCCCACTCTTTCAATAACCTCAATAGATTTTTTCTGAGTATTGATGATATTGCTTTCAGCACTTTTTTTAGTAGTTCCCTGAATGGTAACCTGTTCAATGTCTTTTACCTTGTTAATGGTATCATTTTTTGTTTTCTGAGCGTATGTTTCTGCTGAGATCAAAAAAACAACTGCCACGCTGATTTTTAAAATATTCATTTCGTTCTTTACTTTTCAGGTGCAAAGAAAAAATTTTAACAAGTTCGGAATGGTTTATAATTTTTTAATTAATATTTAATTTATTTTTAAGAAAATAAGCATAATATTAATTTTTTGTAAATACTGTCAAGCGTTGGATGTCGTATTATGTTTTTGAGTAAATTTGAAAGCTTAAGCGAAATAAAACGTAAAAATGAACTCAAAAAAAATCCTCCTTATTGACGACGAACAGGACATCCTGGAAATCCTTTCCTATAACCTTGAAAAGGAAGGTTATCTCGTATATACTGCCGATAATGGAGTAGAAGGCATCCAAAAAGCTAAAGAAATCATCCCGGATCTTATTCTTTTAGATGTCATGATGCCCGAAAAAGACGGTATTGAAACTTGTCAGGATTTAAGAAAAATTAAAGAACTTCAGCGCACACTTATCGTTTTTCTTTCAGCACGCGGAGAAGAATTTTCGCAACTGGCAGGTTATCAGGCTGGTGCTAATGATTATGTGGTGAAAGTAATCAAACCTAAAATTCTTATCTCCAAAGTAAATGCGCTTCTTCAGCTGACTTCGTTCAGCGATGAAAGCCCTAAAAACCTGAATGTCGGGGAACTTGTGATTGATAAAGACAATTTCAGGGTTTCCAAAAACGGACAGATTTTTCTTCTTCCCAAGAAAGAGTTTGATCTGCTTTATTTGTTGGCTTCCAATACCGATAAAGTTTTTAAAAGAGAAGAAATTCTTGAAAAAGTCTGGGGAAATGACGTTGTAGTCGGCGAAAGAACGATTGATGTGCATATCCGTAGATTAAGAGAAAAATTAGGAGACGATTCCATACAAACGCTGAAAGGAATCGGGTATAAACTTGTCGTATAGATTTTATGAAATGAAACTGAGCCGGCTTTCATTTATTTCCGCATTTTTTATGACGCTTGCCATTGCTGCGATTGTAGTGGCTTTTGATTATGCCAACCGGCACGAGTCGCAGAGCATCAATGTTACGGTGCTCTTTGTCATCAGTACTTTTCTCATTTTTGTCATCACTTATTTTGGGATCGAAATTCTTTTTCGTTTTTACGGGAAAAGGCAGATCCGGAAAATGGCGGATACGCTTCCCGATGATATCTTTGAAGATAATGAAAATATCGGGTTCAAGGAGTTTTCGGAAAAAATCTTCGTACTGCGCCAAAAAACCGATACCGAACTCGACATGATGAAAGAGATGGAAGATTATCGTAAAGAATATATCGGGAATATCTCTCACGAGCTCAAGACACCACTTTTTTCGATTCAGGGATATGTAGATACGCTTCGTGACGGTGCTGTTGAAAACCTTACCATTCGTGATAAATATTTGGAAAGAATAGGGATTTCTGTTGAAAGACTCATCAACATCGTTAATGATCTCGATATGATCAACCGTCTGGAAGCAGGTGAAATTAATCTTACTCTTTCAGAATTTGACATCAATGCGCTGGCAAAAGAAATCTTCGACCTTCTGGATCTTGAAGCTCAGAAAAAAAATGCTTCGCTAAAATTGCTGACATCACAATCACAGATTTTTGTAAAAGCTGATAAACAGAAAATTTCCCAGGTTCTTATTAATCTGGTTTCCAATGCGATACATTATGCCAACAGGCAGGAAGCTAAAGTTATCATCAAAACAAGTGTTTTGAAAGACAAAGTCCTGATTGATGTTCAGGATAACGGGATGGGAATAAAACCCGAAATACTTCCAAGGATTTTTGAACGTTTTTACAGAGTAGAATCCAGCAGAAACAGAAAAGACGGAGGTTCCGGTCTCGGATTAGCCATTGTAAAGCATATTCTGGAAGCGCATGATGAAAATATCGGAGTAGAAAGTGAATATCTGGGCGGCACAAAGTTCAGTTTTCTCCTCAATAAAGCGCAGTGAGAAAGGCCAAAAATTTAGAAAAAACTTTTTTGAAAAAAAATAGTCAAATTATTTTTTCGTCATTTTTCAATTGTTTTATATTTGCAGAGAAATCAATCTGTAAAAGCAATCAGTAAAAAAAGTATGGTTTATAAGATTCGTGTCATATTAGATGCCAAGGAAGATATTTTCAGAGATATCGAAATCAAGGGAAAACAAACCCTGTGGAATTTGCATTTGGGGATCAAAAGTGCATTCAGTCTTCAGGGTGATGAGCTTTCCGCATTCAATCTTTTGGAAGAAGATGGTACCATTGTAAAATCGGTTCCTTTGGAAGATATGAGCGATGATGGAGATGGTGAGATCATGTCTGATGTTTATATTGATGAAGCTTTCGAATCAGAAGGAGACAAAGCTCAGTTTCAATATGGTCTTTTAGATCTTTGGGAATTTTTCTGCGAGCTTATCGAAATTACTGATGAGAAACCAGCCGTTAATTATCCCATTACAGTTTACCGTTTTGGTAATGTTCCTTTGAAAGCACCGGGAAAAAGTTCCGGATCGTCAAGAAGAGCAGCAATGCCTTTAATGGATATGGATTTTAATGATGATTTCTCGGAATTCGAAACAGGCAGTAACTTCGCAGACGAAGACGATGACAATTTCGACGATGAGGACGAAGAATATAATGATAATGACGACTTCTTCGATGAAGATGATTCCGAAGAAGCTTAGATAAAATAAGCCCTGATTTTTTTCAGGGTTTTTTTATGCCCGAACTTTTCGCCAATTCATTACATTTGTCTAAATTTCCTTTTTAAATGAAAAAACTTATCCTTTTATCAGTTATCGGTTTAGGAATTCTTTCCTGTACGGCATCAAAAAGCACATTAAATATGGAGAAACCAAGTGAGTGGAAACATTCCACAAATATATATGAAGTCAATGTAAGACAATATACCAAAGAAGGAACTTTCAAAGCATTCGAAAAAGAACTTCCGCGTCTGAAAGCGATGG
>DAMDNI010000098.1:0-903 GCA_032083825.1 Bergeyella sp.
CGGAAAGAATATATTTATCTGCATCCATAAGATTTTCAGCAAGCAGAAAAAGAGTTTCGTCCACATATTTTTCCCAGTCGGAAAGGCGGTTTTCAGTACAATGGAAAGTTAAACTTAAAAGGCTCATTTTCGATAAATTTTTTATGATATATGTTAATAAGTTTAAGGCAAAAATCGGTAAAAAATTCGTAAATTAGCACGTTATTTAAAATCGAAATTAAATATTGATCAGAACAAGATATAAGATTCTGATTATCATTCAAATAGAATTAAAGTATGCATAAAGAAGGAGAAAGGTTAATACCAATCAATATCGTTGATGAAATGAAATCCTCTTACATCGATTATTCGATGTCTGTAATCGTTTCCAGAGCGTTGCCGGATGTACGAGACGGTCTGAAACCCGTTCACAGAAGAGTTTTATACGGTATGTACGGATTGGGCGTTTTTTCAAACAGAAAATATTTAAAATCTGCAAGAATCGTAGGGGATGTTTTAGGTAAATACCATCCTCACGGAGATTCTTCCGTATACGATGCAATGGTGCGTATGGCGCAGCCCTGGAGTTTGCGTTATCCGCAGGTTGACGGCCAGGGTAACTTTGGTTCCATGGATGGCGATCCGCCTGCAGCAATGCGTTATACGGAAGCAAGATTAAAAAAGATTTCTGATGAAGTTCTTTCCGATTTGGATAAAGAAACAGTAGATTTTCAGAATAACTTTGACGACAGCTTGCAAGAACCTACTGTGCTTCCAACAAAAATCCCGAACCTTCTTGTAAATGGGACTTCAGGAATTGCTGTTGGTATGGCAACGAACATGGCTCCTCACAATTTGTCAGAATCTGTGGATGCAATTTGTGCATACATTGATGATAAAGAAATTTCCATTGATGACCTGATG
>DAMDNI010000098.1:913-6151 GCA_032083825.1 Bergeyella sp.
TGCTCCGGATTTTCCCACTGGCGGAATTATTTATGGCTATGAAGGTGTTCGTGATGCTTTCCATACAGGAAGAGGAAGAATTGTACTTCGTGCAAAAGTAAATTTTGAAGAAATTCATAACAGAAATGCAATCGTCGTAACAGAAGTTCCTTACCAAGTGAACAAAGCAGAAATGATTGCGAGAACTGCGGAATTGGTAAAAGACGAAAAAATTCCCGGAATTCACGAAATTCGTGATGAATCGGACAGAAAAGGTCTTCGTATTGTTTATGAACTGAAAAATGATGCAATCCCGAATGTAGTTCTGAATCTTTTATATAAATATACTGCTTTACAAACTTCTTTTTCCGTAAACAATATTGCTCTTGTAAAAGGAAGGCCTGAACAGCTGAATCTTAAAGATCTGATTCATCATTTTGTAGATCACCGTCACGAAGTGATTATTCGAAGAACCCAGTATGAGCTGAAAAAAGCAAGAGAGAGAGCACATATTTTAGAAGGTTTCATGAAAGTAATTGCTACTCAGGACAGCCTTGATAAAGCAATTGCAATTATCCGGAAAGCTGCAAATCCTCAGGAAGCAAAGGAAGGTTTGATTGAAGAATTTGAACTTTCTGACATTCAGGCTCAGGCGATTCTGGATCTTAGGCTTGCTCGCCTTACCGGAATGGAATTGGATAAAATCCGTGCCGAGTATGAAGAAATTATGGCTTTAATCAGTGATTTAGAAGATATTCTTGCCAATGAACCGAGAAGATATCAAATCATCAAAGACGAATTGATCGAAATTAAAGAAAAATACGGTGACGAGAGAAGAACCGAAATCGATTATTCAGGAGGCGAAATGTCCATCGAAGATTTCATTCCAAATGAAACTGTTGTACTTACGATTTCTCACGCCGGTTATATTAAAAGAACTTCACTCTCCGAATACAAAATCCAGAGTAGAGGAGGAGTAGGAAACAGAGCTGCCAAAACAAGAGAAGAAGATTTCCTTGAATATATTGTCTCTGCCACCAACCACCAGTATATGCTTTTCTTTACTGAAAAAGGAAAATGTTACTGGCTGCGAGTTTTCGAAATTCCTGAAGGTTCCAAAACAGCAAAAGGAAGAGCAGTTCAGAATTTAATTAATATTGAACCAGACGATAAAATCAAAGCATACATCAGAACCAACGATCTGAAAGATACAGAATATGTCAATCAGATGAGCGTTGTGATGATTACCAAAAACGGTACAATCAAGAAAACTTCACTCGAAGCGTATTCAAGACCGAGAACAAACGGGATCAACGCAATTGAAATCCGTGATAATGACCAGCTTTTAGGCGCTTATCTTACCAACGGAAATTCTCAGATCATGATCGCAACCAAAAACGGAAAATGTATCCGTTTCCCTGAAGAAAAAGTGAGAGAAGTAGGAAGAGGTTCAATTGGTGTACGTGGAATTACCTTGGAAGAAAAAGATGAGGTTATTGGTATGATTGTTGTGAATGACGTTGAAAAAGAAACTGTTTTGGTCGTTTCCGAACGCGGATATGGTAAAAGAACAGCTGTAGAAGATTACAGAATTACCAACAGGGGCGGAAAAGGCGTCATTACTTTAAATATCACCGAAAAAACCGGGAATCTTATTGCTATTCAAACCGTTACCGATGAAGATGGATTAATGATTATCAATAAATCAGGAGTTGCCATCAGAATGGGAATGGACGAAATGAGAGTAATGGGAAGAAATACACAAGGGGTAAGAGTCATCAATCTTAAAAATAATGATGAAATCGCAGCTATTGCAAAAGTAGCGATGGATAAAGATGTTGAAGAAGACGAAGAAAATGATGAGATTCCTACTGAAAATGTAGATTCTTCCAACCCTGAATTTAAAAATGCTCCGCAGACAGGCGACAATTCTATCAGCAATATGGGAGATGAAGCAGTTTTGAAAAAAATTGAGGATGAAGAAGCTGAAGATAACAGGAAAATAGAAGAACAAAGTGATGAAAACGATAACCAACCAGAAGAATAATTAATAAAATATTAGTAATGAAAAGAATTATTTTCACGTTAGCTATAGTTGCTGCAACTTTCACTTACGCACAAAAAAAAGAAATCGGTGCAGCATACAAAGCAATCGAATCAGGTGATGTAAGCACTGCAAATTCTCAGATTTCTGCTGCAGAATCTGCACTAGGAGGTAAAACTTACCTGTTGGAACCGGAAGTTCTGGAACAATATTATTACACAAAAGGACTTGCTTTGATCAAATCCGGAAAGATTTCTGAAGGTGCATCTTACCTTTCAAAAATTACTGATTTAGGGAAAAGTGAAATTTACACAGGTAAAGACTCTTCCAAAAACAGAGTATATTATGTAGGAAAAGAAGCTGCCGATGCTTCCGGAGTTCAGGGTCTGAAAGCTGAAAAATACACTCCTTCCACTACCAATAAGCTGGCTCAGGCTTTAAATCCTAATATTGAAGCTGCAAATAAAGCTGCAATTGATGCTTATAATGCAAAAAATTATACAGTAGCCGCGCCGAAATTTGAGGAAGTTTATAATTTGTTAAAAGCTGCAGGCCAGGATAATAAACAATATCTTTATTATGCCGGGATCAACTATGCGCTTGGAGAGAAAAAAGATGAAGCTGCAAAAGTGTATACCGATCTTATCAATTCCGGATATACAGGTATTGAAACTACTTATACAGCAGTAAATAAAAAAACAGGAAAACCGGAAAATCTTGATAAAAATACTTGGGATATCTACAAAAAAATGGGTGCAACAAGTGATTATTCGGATTTTAAAACCGAGACTTCTAAAAGTGTGGAGCCCGAATTATATGAAACAGGTATTGCTTTGCTGATCGAGTCCGGAAAATATGATGAAGCATTAGTATTGATTGATAAGGCAATGAAAAAATATCCGACAAATACTAAATTTGCTGAGCTTCAGGGAAGTGCTTATCACAAATCAGGAAAAACCGCAGAGTTTGTAAAAAGCCTGAAAGATCAGCTAGCAAAAAATCCTAATGATAAGATCAATTGGTTCAACCTTGGTGTTTTATTAAGCGGAGATCCTGCTACAAAAGATGAAGCTTTGGCTGCTTACGAAAAAGTGGTACAGCTTGATCCTGCCTACACCAATGCTTATGTAAATGCAACTTATCTTGTAATTGGTGATGATTCCAAAGTGATGGAAGACTACAATACATTGAGAAAATCAGGTAAAGTGGATGAAGCCAATAAGATTATTGAAGCAAGAAGAGGAAGATTGGCAAAAGCGCTTCCTTACGCAGAAAAGTGGTATAATGTAGATCCTAACAATATTGAAGTAGTTTCTCTTCTGAAAGGTCTGTACAATTCCACAAGAAATGAAGCAAAAGCTGCAGAATTCAAAGCAAAAGAAGCTGCATTACAGAAAAAATAAAAAATAAATTATCGCATTCATTATAAGAAACCGAAACATTTAGTTTCGGTTTTTTTATTTTGTTACTAAAAGCTTTTCGCAGACTACATTGCTTAAGATTTCATTTTTCTTCCCGGTCTTAATGGTCATGGATTTGTCGAATTTTTCAATCTTTACAACCGTAATCAATGCACCAAGAACCAAATTTTTTTCATTAAGATAACTTAAAAAATCATCATCCGAAGTGGTCACAGAACTGAAAACGACTTTCTCATTTTCTTTACACTGGCTTAATTTTCGTAAATCCTGCGAAATAATGTTTCCTTCCTTATCAGGAATCGGTTCGCCATGAGGATCGAACTTTGGATGATTCAGGATTTCATCCATTTTATCAAAAAAAACTGTAGAATGGATGTGTTCAAGCTGTTCGGCAATTTCATGTACATTTTCCCAGCCGAAATTCATTTTTTCTACCAGAAACATTTCAGTAAGACGGTGTTTTCTTACAACCAGAGCAGCTTCTTTTTTCCCGGATTCCGTTATGAATAGAGGTTTATAGCTTTCATATCTCACCCAGTTTTTCTCTGCAAATTTCTTCATCATATTATTTACCGTAGGCATTTTGACTTTCAAAAATTTACTGATTTCGTTTACCGTTACCGTATTTTCTTCATTAATGAGATGAAAAATGGCTTTCAGATAATTTTCTTCTGTAAGAGTAGTTCGCACAATTGTTAGATTAGGTGAAATGCAAATCTAACAATTTAAAAAATAAAAATCCTGAAAACTTTCACAGCTTCAGGATTTAGTTGGTTATTAGTTTTTGTTTACTCTTTCTGTCAGCAAATTTCTGTAATTTCTTTCAAATTAAAAAGAGTGAAATCACCCTTTTTTTTCGTCAAAATCTCTACCTTTATTTCATGAAATACTCTTTTAAAAACGATTATTCCGAAGGCTGCCATCCCAAAATCATTGAAAGCCTTCGTCTGGAGAATTTTACACAGCAGAATGGTTATGGTGAAGATGAGTTTTGTATTCAGGCTGAAAATTTAATTGTAGAAAAATGCAAATCTCCACATTCCAGAGTTTTTTTTGTGACAGGAGGAACTTTTGCCAATCTTCTCGTAATTTCTGCATTGCTGAAGTCTTACGAAAGTGTAATTTCTGCAGATACAGGTCATATTAATTCTAATGAAACTGGCGCAATAGAAAATGCAGGGTATAAAATTCACAATATTCTGACAGAGAATGGAAAGCTTTCGCCGGAAGTGATTTTACCGGTTTTAGAAACGCATACCAATTTCCCGCATCAGGTAAAACCGAAGCTGGTGTACATTTCGAATTCAACAGAACTAGGAACAATTTATTCCAAAAAAGAAATTGAAGCTTTGTCAGAATTCTGTAAAGAAAAAAATCTTTTATTTTTTATGGATGGGGCAAGAATAGGACATGCTGTTACAGCTGAAGATTCTGATGTATCTTTAGAAGATGTTGCGAAACTTACTGATGTTTTTTATATCGGAGGAACAAAAAATGGCGCAATGTTCGGGGAAGCGGTTGTGGTGAATAATCCGAGAATTTTGGATGATATTCGTTTTCATATGAAGCAGAAAGGCGGTTTGCTTGCAAAAGGGAGGTTTCTCGGAATCCAGTTTAAAACTTTGTTTGAGAATGATCTTTACTTTGATCTCGCAAAAAATGCAAATATTCAGGCTCAAAAGCTGAAGCAATCATTTATTGAAAATCATTTCAAATTGTTGTCAGATACTACAACCAACCAGATTTTTCCTATACTGGAAAATAGCCAGATTGAAGAATTGTATAAGAAATTCG
>DAMDNI010000098.1:6161-7347 GCA_032083825.1 Bergeyella sp.
AAGAAAATAGATGATAATTTATCTGCGATTCGTATCGTAACTTCCTGGTCAACTGAAGATAAGGTGATTGAAAGTTTTACCGCTGAAATTAAGAAATTATAAAAAAGAAAGAGAACAACCCGTTCTCTTTCCGAAATTTTAGTCCATCAAAGGTGTGCTATTGAAATCAGTTGGTTGCTTTTCTTACTTCCGCTTTTACGTCTTCTGCTGCATCTTTTGTTTTTTCCCAGGTTTCATCTGCCCAGTTTTTTGTGTTTTCCCATGCGTCATTAGCGGCATCTTTTGTGTCTTCCCAAGCATCAGAAACATTTTCTTTCACTCTATTAAACCATCCTTCCTGTGTAGGTTCCTGATTTTTGGCTTTCTGTTCACGGATGTATTCTTTTGCTCTTTCAGCATATTCATTAGCTTTCCATTGCAAATTGTCTACTGAGTTTTCCGCTTTGTTATAATCTCGATTGTCCATAATTCAGATTTTTTTGTGATTAATAATTATTGAAATTTATACTTGAATAAATTCAATAATTCAGCCAAGATTAAGTGTTTTTTGTTAAATTAGTCTTAATATGAGAATTATATAAATTTGAATCTTTAATTCTGAAAAAATAAAAATTATGAGCGAAAAAATACGATGCGGGTGGTGCGAAAAAGATGATCTGTATAGGAAATACCATGATGAAGAATGGGGAAAACCAGTGTATGACGATCCAACAATATTTGAATTTCTGATTCTGGAAAGTTTTCAAGCCGGTTTAAGCTGGTACACGATTTTGGTGAAGAGAGAACATTTCAAGAAAGCATTGGATAATTTTGATTACAAAAAAATAGCTGATTATTCTGATGAAAAAATAGAGGAACTGATGCAGAATCCGGGAATCGTCCGCAATCGTCTGAAAGTTTTGGCTACTATAACAAATGCTCAGAATTTTATTAAGGTTCAGGAAGAATTCGGCAGCTTTTCAAAATATATCTGGAATTTTGTAGGAGGAAAACCCATTGACAACAAGTTTAAGTCTTTAAAAGAAGTCCCTGCGACAACCGAAATCTCAGATGCTTTGGCAAAAGACCTGAAGAAAAGAGGTTTTAAATTTCTCGGATCTACAGTTGTTTATGCGCACATGCAGGCAACAGGTATGGTAAATGATCATATTCTCGATTGTCATTGCCGATAAATTGTATTAATTTG
>DAMDNI010000098.1:7357-10089 GCA_032083825.1 Bergeyella sp.
ATTTGAAAACTGTTCAGTTTTACTGTTAAAATGAAGCTTTTATATTTATTATATTAAATTTTGATTTTATTTTGTGTATTTAACTTTCTATTAATCAAATAAATAAATTGTAATGTTAACTCAATGTTAACAGAATGTGAATTTTATATGAATGTAATTTTTTAAATTTGTATAACAATTTTTAAACAGGTTTATTAATTATAAAAATAGAAATATGAAAAAGATAACATTCCAAAGTTTAGGCGTTTTACTTTTATTAATAATGTGTTCATTTTTAAATGTAACAAAAGCGCAGAGCAGCAATCTGATCTCAGAAGTTAAGATTATCAATGGCGATGGTTTCAATACTTTGCGACAGCTTATTGACAGCAATTTTGATTATACAAATCCAAATCTTCAACAAGGGACTTTCAACTCGGTTTTAGAGTTCAACGTTGCCGAAAATGGTAAAATTAAAGATGTTCATGCCTCAGGAGATTGTCGCTTTGTGAGTTCAGAAATTGAAAAAGTAATACAGAGCCTTCTCTATAAAGTAGACATTGAAAAATTAAATGGAGAACCGCTTTCCACTCATTACAAAATGCCTGTGGTCGTCAATATTATGAATGATTGATACAAAAGAAAACAGCACTTTAAGTGCTGTTTTTTTATTTATTTTAATCCGGATTATTTGATGATTCTTTCTAAAACCCATTCAATCATCATTTTTTCAGAAGCATGATGATCGGCAGCAAATTCTCCGCGCCTTCTGTTTGCAATTACACAATTTACTGTCAGCGCTTTATGACCCAAGAGTTTTGAAAGGCCATAAATAGCAGAGGTTTCCATCTCGAAATTGGTAACTCCGAGATCATTTAAGGTTTCCAAAAATTTGTCATCAATTGCTTTTAAACGAAGCTGCCTTCCCTGCGGAGCATAAAATCCCGGGAAAGTTGCTGTATTTCCGTGGTATTTTGCGTCTTTATAATAATCAGAAATATCTTCTGCCCAATCCGAGAAATAAAGCATCGGCTTAATATTCTGATAAGGAAATTTTTCAAGGAAATTTTTCGAAAATTCATTTTCAAACTGATAATCGGAATAGAAATGAAGCAAACCATCAAGTCCGACAACATTCTGGGTAACCAGCATATTGTCAACCTGAATGTCAGGATTTACACTTCCGCAGGTTCCCATACGGAAAAGCTGAAGCGATTTTTTCTCATCCTTAAATTCTTTGTTTTTCAAATCGATGTTCACCAAAGCATCAAGCTCATTCATGACAATATCGATGTTTTCAGTTCCGATTCCGGTAGACATTACTGTAATTCTTTCACCGCGCAATGTTCCGGTATGGGTATAAAATTCTCTTTTGTTTTTTCTGACTTCGATAGTATCGAAATATTTTGAAACCTTCGGAACACGATCAGGGTCTCCGACAAGCATTATTTTCTCTGCAATATCTTCAGGAAGAAGGTTCAGATGGTAAACACTTCCGTCATCATTCAGTACAAGTTCGGAAGCTGCAAGTTTGTTCAGCATAAATTATTTTTTTAAAAAGGGAAGTTAAATTACGAAGAAAAACCGAGATAGGAAAACATTTTTCAAAAAGGAAATTCTGATATAATTCAAAAGTTTAAATAAAATGATTACTTAGTAAAGATTACTTATTATTCATTTATAACTTATATTTCAGCCTCCGACTCTTTTTGTTTTGTAGCCCATTTCTTTCAGGATGGCCATAATCTTATCACGGTTGTCGCCTTGTATAATGATGATTCCATCTTTTTCAGAACCGCCGATTCCGAGTGTGGTTTTTATTTTTTTTGAGATGATTTTCAATTCTTCTTCGCTTCCTTCAAAACCTTCGATGAGTGTTACCGGTTTTCCGTTTCTGCCTTTTTTTTCGAATTTGCAGATCAGGGGTTCTTTCTGCTCGAATTTTTCTTCAGGCATTTCAAAATCCTGTTCTTCATGGTCAGGAAAAAGATTTTTCAGTTGATCGCGTAAATCCATTTTAATTGAATTTAAATATTATTTTCCGAATTTTTTACTTCTTAGCCAGAAAAAAAGTGCGCCAAAAACGCCTAAAATTCCTAATGGTAAAAGGAGATTAAGCCATTGCCAATTGCTTTTGTTTTCTTCAATTCTCTGTTTATCAAGAAGTCTTGACTCGATATTACGATTTCGGAGCTGCATCAGATTGCTATCGTCAAGGAGAAAGTCCAGAGCATTTTTCAAAAACTGTTCGTTGCCAAATTGCTGATTCGTTAGCAGATCTGCACCAAGCGGCAAAGCTTCGCCTTTATAAGTTCCGTTTCTGCCGACATCGCCGTCTGCAATGACGATCATTTTATTTTCAGAACTTTGGTTTTTAAACCCGGGATAGGAATTTTTTTCACTTCTCGTTGCATATGCAGATTTGAATTTTCCTTCAAGAGCTACGGCAAAAATCTTAGGAGTAGAAGGCTTTTCCATCATTCCGAGACTGTCAACGCTGGCAATTTCTTTTAATTCTACATAGTTCGGGACTTGTTTTTGTATCGTTTTGCTGCTGGATTCGTAAAGGACACTGGTTTTAATTCCGGGTCTTGACAAAGTATCAATAGAAGTTGGAAATTCAAATTTTACGGGATTGATATTTTTGGTAATCGGATGATTATTTTCAGAAATCCCTAAAGGGAAGTAAGGCCAGGGAACGCTCATATAACCTACCAGCAAATTTTAACCGCATTGGATAGCGTTGATGTTTG
>DAMDNI010000099.1:0-9026 GCA_032083825.1 Bergeyella sp.
AACATAGTATTGGCAAAATGCGGGGCTAAAGTGAAAGTTGTGATTGTTGCAATTTTTCGCCGCCGCTGCTTTTCAATTCAGCTATTTTTTGTAAGTTAGCAGTATTGAAAAAGCATCGGCTCAGTTTGGTCGAACTTGAACTTTCAGTTCTTCGTTCTCCCGCACTTCGCCAATACTTTTCCGTTAGCTGTAATCTCAAAAAACATTGTTGTGAAAAAATATTTTTTAGTAATCTTGAGTATAGTTTTGCTTAGTTGTAGAAATGATGAAACAAATAATTCGTCAGAAGCCAATCAATATAATATTACAGAATATAAAGCTGATTATATGAACTACCGAAATCTAAATTATGGTATTGATAGTTATACTTTATTCAGCGGTGAGAATGTTAAATTAGAATATTCAAATGGTAGAATTTCTAAAAGAATAACTAATTTGTTTGTTACTCGTAATGACCAACCACAACCTATTTATTATAACACAACTGATGAAATTACTTATGATAATAATAAAATAAATATAATTTTTAAAAGCGATAATGAAAGTTTCTTTCCGACTTACCAAAAACAGATTACTTTAGACGGAGATAGAATATCACAAATATTGGTGAATAAATCTAATACAAAAGATACATTAAAATTCACTTACAATAACAATGTTTTAAATTTTGTTACAGTTTATAATAAAGGAATAAAATCGAAATCAACATTCTATTTTAATGCAAATAAAAATGTAGATAGTATTGTAACAAAATATGGAAATATAAATTACGTAAGTGATACTAATTATTCATACAGCTTTAATGAAACGGCAAAAAAACGTAAAAAAGTAATACTCTCAAATTATGATAATTACAAAAATCCATTGAAAAATTTAATTATATTTGATGAAACATTCTTCCGTTCATTATCTGAAAATAATTACAAATTCTATGGAGAATACTTCTACGACGAAAATAATTTTATGACAAGTTATTTTGAAGGCTACTGGAACAATTTTATATATGAAAACAATCAGATAAACTTTGCTAAATAAAATAGAGACTACAGCTAACATTGTATTATATAAAGAATATCCAATTTTACCTTTATTAATAATACTTTATAACTTTATAATAAAAAAAAGTACAACATATGTACAACAAATCAAAAAACATCTATAAATAGGCAGGTTCCACAATTTTCCGTTCGGATTGAAATATGAAAATTAAAGACAATATATCACAATACTAGTAGTAGATCGATTTTTACCCGCTTTTTTTCATGAATTAGTAATTGAAATATTTAGTTTAGGAAAAGAAATTGGAACAGGAAAATGAACAGATGAAAAAAAGGAATGAAAATTCTTAGGATTGATTAATGACAGAGAAAACGTAAAGTTGCAGGATTCAGCTTCAAAACTCGAAAATACTTTAGAAAAGCAGAACAAGGTTTTTTGACAAGTTAATGCAATATCATCCTAAAGTCAAAGATTCTCTTTCTATTGTTATAAAATGTGAAAAGATGATTACCCCCGGAGCTTATGAAAAAATTGCTGGAAAAGCAGGAAATCCATACCAGTGGAGAAATCTATTCTTCGAGACATTTTGAAAGTTTCAAAGTTAAAAGCCTTAATTTGAGTGTTAAAACCCGCCAAAAAGAAAAAAACAAGATTCTAAAAATCAACGGAATTCAGAGTCAAAAAATGGTTGTAAGAAAAATATAAGGAGAGTTTGAGGAATTATTTTTCAAGAAATAAAGAAATAATTTGGAAAAAAATGAGAAGATAGAACCCTAGTTCAGGTTAGAAACCATTTCAATATAGATCAAGAAATAAAGCAGATTTTTAGATGACTTATATTTCGGTTCTACTTGACTGCGAATTTTTGTTAGAACGCTATTAAGTTTATTATGCACCGTTTTATCAGTAATTCCGAGAATTTGAGCGGTTTCTTTCACAGACTTGTTCTGGCGGATTCTCAAATCATACACTTTTTGTTCAGTATCGGTTACACCATACAAGACCTCTTTAATCATCACAAATAGTTCCTGTATATCAGTCTCTTCAAAAATTTCGAAATATTCTGTAGCACTTATTCCGTATAGTGACTCTTCTGAAAATTCGGAAATCTCTGGACTGTTATTTATAGCATTATAAGAATCTATGACCCTGAAATGCATATAACGGAAAAAATATTTTCTGGCACATCCTTCTTCATCCACTTGAATAAATTCTGGATTTTCAAAAACTTTAAGCCATAAATTCTGAAGCAATTCTTCGGTACTATACTTATTTTTAGTTCTTACGAATACCATTTTATAAAGATTCTCGTAATAACGATTATATAGAGTTGAGAAAGCAATCTGATCCCCATTCTTAATCTTTTTTAGAAGAACTTTATCCGTATTACTCATGGGATAGTTTTTACAATGCAAAAATAAGATGTTAATGTTAATTTTTAATGAATTAATTTATAGTCAATTATTAATTATTCATTAATGATTCTTTGTTCAATAAGTTACATTTATCTGATTATCAATATTTTGAATTTTTATAGAGAATTGATTTTTATATTTTTTTGATGCTTAAACCTTAAGTAGGCTGGGGAGAATTTTAAATTTTGTCTGTGATATAGATAGAGGTATAATCGGAATATTCAAATAAGTAAAAATTAAAATAGTAAAATAATTTATCAGAATGAAAAATAGTAAAGACAATAAACTCAAAGCATTTATTTTCTTTTTCTGGAGTAGAGAAATATCGGGTAATACATTGACGAAGCAAGAGTCAGAGCTTTCAAAAATATGGGAAGAAGATGCTTTAAAAGAACTCGATATAGAACATCTTAACAGTACAAGAAGACGGATATTACTAAATATAAGACAAAACTCAGATACAATTCACCATCAGAAAGCGCATTTTGCTTTAAAAAAAATAGTACAGTTCATACCTGCCGCAGTTTTATTGCTTTTCCTATCACTAGGCAGCATCTTTACCTACAACACCTTTTACAAACCCGATGTTTATCTAGCAGAATCAGGTAATAGAAAAATAACACTTAAAGACGGTTCTGTGGTTACACTGTTTCCGGGGGCAGAACTTACCGTTGAGAAATCTTTCCCAGAAGATACTCGAGTAGTTACCTTAAAAGGCGATGCCGTTTTCTCGGTAGCAAAAGACAAAAATCATCCTTTTATAGTTCAGGCAGAAAACTTCAGTACAAGAGTTTTGGGAACAGTGTTTAAAATATTGCAATCTGGTAACAGCAAATCAGTTGATCTTTACGAAGGTAAAGTCGCCATTTCTTATGCAGGAACTCCGGTTTCTTACTTAAAACCCAATCACGTTTGGACTAACTTGGGAATAGCCCGTACAGCAGCAATCTATTCAAAGAGAACCGATGTGGAATCAGGTAAACAAATTACAAAAATAGAATCCTTAAGCTTTAATGAAGTGCCTTTTGGAGAAATTATAACCGTAATTAATAAGTATTATGGAATAACTATAATCTATCCAAATGAAATTGCTGCTAAAAAGATTTCCGCAGAACTTAAAGGAAGTATAGATGAAAATATTGACGTATTAGCATTTGCTGTAGGATTAGAAGTAGAGAAAGATAATGCAAACACCTATAGATTGAAGAAATAAACCATTTCGCAAAAAAAGGAAATCACTAATAAAAAGGAAATCAAATATAATGAGTAGTAAAAAAATGAAACACGGGATTACAGTTGCAGCTGTATTTTTTGCCGTGTCATTACAAGCGCAGGAACTTACACAAAAAGTATCATTTGTCGTTTCTGCAGGTAGTCCGTTAGTTAGAACTCTCGAAGAATTTGCCGTAAAAACGGGTTGGGGACTTACCTATTCTAAAGAAGATTTTAAAGAACTTAAAGTAAAAAACATCAAATGCGAAAGCATTCCTGTAAGTGATTGTCTGGAAGAAATCACTTCAGGGCTTCCGGTAATTTTCAAAGTACGAGGTAATCTGGTCTCTCTGAAATACAATGGATTAACCGCAATTGTTTCGGGAACAGGGAGGATATCCGGAAAAATCGTTAATGAAGTTGGAGAACCGATTTCGGGAGCTGTAATTACCGTAGCTGGGAAGACCGCAGTAACCGATAATAACGGAAATTTTTCTTTGGAAATCCCTTCTGGTGAATACACGCTTACTGTAAAAGCTGATAAATATAGCTCTTTGCGTGTAGAAAGACTCACAATTAAAATAAACGAAACAAACTCTGTTTCCTTTGCGATGCGTCCTGCTGCTGATAAGGAAACCTCTATTAAAGAAGTTGTTATTACCGGAACCCGTAAAGCCGACACACAGGCAGGCTTATTGGCACAGCAGAAAAAAGCAGCCCAAATGAGCGATGGTATCTCTGCCGAGCAAATCTCCAAAACACCCGACAGCGATGTAGGGGCTACCCTAAAAAGAGTAACCGGGGTTACAACAGTGGATAACAAATATGTGGTAGTCCGTTCTATGGGAGAACGTTGGAACACTGCCGCAATGGACGGGATTAATTTACCAAGCACAGAAGCTTATAACAGTAACTTTTCTTTTGATATTATCCCGACCGCAATGGTAGAAAGCGTTGTGGTAAGCAAAACTGCAACTCCCGATATGAACGCCAGCTTTGCAGGTGGTTATGTAGAAGTAAAAACCAAAGACATCCCAAATGAAGATTTTTTAACGGTGAGTATGGGAACATCGTACAATGATATTTCCACATCAAAAGAATTTTTGACAAGACAGAGAGGAAAAAATGATTACTGGGGGTATGACGACGGCACGAGAGATTTTCCGAAGGGATTGGAGCCGATGGATTGGAACAATCCTCTCTTTTTTGAACAGTCCAAACAGTTTAAGGACAATTTTTCTACGTTTAAAACCACAGCCGATTTGAACTCTAATATGCAGTTGGCTTTTGGGAAGAGTTTTAAGATGAAAAATAACAATAAGTGGGGATTTGCGGGAGCAGTTACCGTACGGAACGAGCAAAACAAATTAAACATTGACCACACCGGAAGAGGAAACTGGCTGGATACCACAGACCCTATTGGAGAAGCTCAACAGCAGGGATTAGCTCCGGTAAAATTTTACAATTTCAAAAATACGGGAGCATCTTATAATTACAATTCTACCGTTGCAGGAATGCTGAACTTGGGGTTGCAACTTGGTAAACACAGAATCTCATTCCGAAATTCCTATACTCATATCTACGACAATTCGCTTACCATGGTAACGGGTTGGAACGAATATACAGGAGGAAGCGGCTCGCCATTGGAAGCAGAAAAATCTTACAATTATTTCTACAACGGTATCATTCCAAATAATGATCCTTCACAGCTAGCTACAATGGATAAGCCCTATACGGATAATACCGATTATCCTATTTACCAGACTTTATTGCAGAACAAATTAGAAGGAAGTCATAGAATTGGGACTACGGAGTTGAACTGGTTTGTGGCAAGAACGGGTGTGCAAGCAGATACCAAAGATTATACACAACATCAGACTTATCACGATTTTATAGGGAATGAAATTTTAGCTTATCATCAGGTCTATAATTCGGGAAGTAATTTTTCCCGTGGCTATATTGAAAACAAGGAAACTGATTGGAACTACGGAGCTTCTTTTAAATGGAGCTGGAATATAGGAAACCTGAAAAACGATATTAAGGCAGGATATGCAGGGGCTTCTAAAAACAATACCAACCAACAAGAAAAGTTCTTTCTGCGGGTAGATGAAAATCGGAATGTTCCTAATAATGAGAGAAATTATCTGATGATGTATGGTTCCTTAGCAGATTGGTTCGATGGTTCACACTACACGCAAGGCGGTATCGGTTGGCAAACCAGACCATTGTATAAAAATAGTTTATATGAGGGTAAGGTAACACAACATGCTCCTTATTTGATGTTAGACAATCGTTTCGGAAGTAAATTCCGGTTGGTTTGGGGTGTTCGTGCAGAGTATTTCAAATATGAGCTCATTTCGCAGCAGGTGGATGCCGATGATCCTAGAAATCTAAACAAAGAAGCAATAGAAGATAAACCTTGGCAATGGATGCCGTCTGCTAACTTCACATACAGCCCGACTAACAAAATGAATTTTAGATTGGCTTATAGCAAATCGGTGCTGCGTCCACAGTTCAATGAAAGAACAGGTCTGCCTTACTTTGATCCGGTGAATAATGCTTTGATCTACAATACAGAACTTACGTCATCGGTAGTTAATAATTATGATTTCAAATTTGAATGGTTTCCAGGTTTGGGAGAAATTATCTCTGCCGGATTGTATTACAAAGATCTGGATCGCCCTATCGAACGGGAAGGATATATCTCTAATGAAGGAAATCTGTACCTGTATAACGGAAATTCTAAAAATGCAAAACTAAAAGGTGTTGAAGTGGAGGTAAGAAAAAGTCTCGGTTTTTTAGCGAAAGATTCATTTCTGGAACATTTTTTTATAAGTGGAAATTTCACTTATAATGAAACTAAAGTCATTGCTTTCAAAGACCGCTTCAACACAGAAAACGATGCCGAAACCTACAAAGTAGAAAGACCTCTGTATGGCCAGACTCCTTGGGCATACAACTTAGGACTTTCGTATGATGGTGATCGCCTCGGTCTCAGCTTTCTGTGGAATGCCAAAGGTGAACAATATATTACCGTGGGATATGCCTATAATGGAGAAGAAATCCAGAGACCTTATTCGGTAGCTGATGCCCAAATATCTTACAGAATGTTAAAAAATAAAAATTTGGAAATCAAGTTTAATGCAAAAAATATCTTTAACCGAGTGATAGAATACTATAACAATTATAATTCATATATACAAAAAGAAGGAGCTGGTAGCAGTTATAGTACTGTAAGAGAGTCTATGCAGCTCATGCCGGGTGCTACTAATAAATACGATAAAGATATAGACAAGATCCTGTTTCGTGCTTACAGAGGAAGAACCTTTGGAATGAGTGTAAATTATACCTTTTAGATTGAAAACCAAAATTTGTGAAACGTCAACAGCCTGTAAGCTGAAAACAAAGAATAGATAACCGTAAAAACCAAAGCCTAAGGAAACCCGTCTTTCGGAGTGATAACCTTAAGAGTAATACACCATAACAAACGTGCTCGTCAAGTGCCGGTTTCTCGAGGTTTTTGGGGATTTACGGTAAGAAGAAGCTCCTTCGGTGTTGTGCCTTTCGGCACCGTAAAGTAAAGGAGATAAAAAAAAGCGGGAGACAAAAAAGGCATTGTCTCCCCGGCTATTAACCTGTTTCGGGCGATAAAAATTGCGAAGCCCGGGGCAAAATTAACCAAATATTAATAATTATGAGAAATTTCTTTCTTGTGGCAATGGCAGCCTTGTCTCTGACGGCTTGTCGCCAGAACGATTCTTTAGTAGAATCAGATTCGAACTTTAATATGCAGCCTGCATCTGCAGAGTATACATCCGTTTGTAACCTTCCTGTACAGACCGTGGCGGGGAATGTGGGATCAGGAGGCGTTCCAACCACTTGGACTGCAGATAAAATCTGGGAAATTGATGGGATTTTAAATGTACCAAATAATGTAACTCTGACCATTGAGCCGGGAACATTTATCAAAGCAAAACCAAATAGCACCAACACGCCTACCGGTGTATTGGTAGTTCAGAAAGGGGGTAAGTTAAATGCAAACGGGACGGCTTCTGCTCCTGTAGTATTTACCAGCTATAAGTTATTGGATTGTAATCCAAGAACTGTCGGCGCTCCTGGTGACTTCGGAGGAGTGGTTATTTTAGGAGATGCTCCTACGAATACACCGGATGATACAACTATTGAAGGTCTATCAGGTTCTCAGTATTACTATGGAGGAACTAATGCTTCTCATAACGGAGGTTCTTTAACTTACGTTCGTATTGAGTTCGGAGGTTTTGATTTATTAGCACCGAACTCCGGAAACGAAATTAACGGATTGACATTGGGTGGTGTTGGGAACGGAACTGTTTTGGATCATATTCAAGTATCATATGGTAAGGATGATGCATTTGAGTGGTTTGGCGGTACGGTAAATGCCTCTAACCTTATTGCTTTTGCACAGGATGATGACGGTTTCGATTTTGATAACGGATATACTGGTACGATTACTAATGCGCTCGCATTAGCAGATTACAACTCTACTCATAGCCAGAGTGGTGGTAGCCCTGATTCTAACGGGATTGAGCTGGACAACAATTCTGGTGGTACATCTACACCCTTGCTTACACATCCAACTATTAACAACCTGACTATTATCGGAGCTAAAAACAGTACGCAGGGAGCTTTATACGAAAACGGGATCCATATCAGAAGATACGGACAACTTACACTGAATGATGCATTGGTTACAGGATATCCTACAGGTATCCGTGTACAAGATACAGGTTCTGCATTGGCAGCATTAAATCTTTCTACAATCTATGTACACGGATTTACCAATGCGACTATAGGAACCCCTACCATTCCTAATACAGCAACCGGTACGCCTGCGGCAACCTTCTTCCTTACAGGAAACCCGTTCTTTAACGAAGCTGGAGGTTGGAGCATTGCACCGAGAACCTGGAGTTATAACGGAGCTTGGACTAATTATTCATTCTAATACTCTCAATATTATTTAACCTGAGAGCAAGCTGCCGCCTGCTTTCTTTTATATTTTCAATTATGAAAAAAATCATCTTTTTATTAGTACTTTCAGTTTTCGGAATGTCTAATGCACAATACATCCTTTGGGAAGAAGAATTTGATGGGGTTTCCCAAACCATACCTTGGTCTTTCTATTCTCTTAATGATAGCAACCCTTATACTTGGAACCTAAGCAAGAATTGGGTATGGGGAAGCAATAGTTATGGAGATGGGACATTAGATATTTTAAATTATAAAGCATACAATACGTCAGGTTCTTACATATTTTCTGCTCCCCAAAATGACTGGGCAGTATCACCTATGATTGATTTAACAGGAGCTTCCGGCGCAATCATATTGGCTATTAAATTTCAGAATGATGACGTTCACCAAACC
>DAMDNI010000099.1:9036-9968 GCA_032083825.1 Bergeyella sp.
AAACCAATAGTCTTCCTGTTTACATTTCTACAACTCCGGATGTTGAGGTTATTAAAGATTCAGCTCCTTTTGGTACCATTAGTTTTAATAAACCTGCATTTACGGATTTGTTTACAGAACTTACTATTGATATCTCTCAATTTTCCGGGCAGCAGATTTATATTGCTTTTGGTAAAAAAACCACTGCTGGACAAAATACAGATGATGCTATGGAGATTGATTATGTTACAATTCTTTCGGACACTTCTTTAGCAACTTCTGATTCTACAGTTAAGTCAACAGTAGTGGCATACCCAAATCCAGTGACAGACGTGCTTTATCTAAAAGAGGTAAGCAAAGCCATCGTAACCGTCTACAATGCTGCGGGGCAAAAAGTGCTAAGCAATGCCGTAACCAACGGGCAGCTTAACGTAAGTGCATTGCAAAAAGGGGTGTATACCCTGTCGGTAGAAACCAACGGCAAACCAAGCACAACGAAGTTTATTAAAAAATAATACTTTTTATCATAAACCTCGGTAATAATTGCTTTCCGGGGTTTATGTTTTTATCCACCAAATCATAAAATAAAAAACAATGGCAGATATTATTTTCAAAACAAAAGACGATGTTACCGATAGCTGGGTACAGTATATCGAGAATGAATCCCGCTCTCTTGCACAGAGAGACGAATTTGCAATACAAAACTATGCAGACAGGGAAATCCTGAATCCTGCAGTGCAAAGCTATCTGGAAACGACTCATGATGATGGTGACGATATCGGCGGGGAAGCATTTGCAAAATCCGCAGGAAATGTGGCAATGATGACTACAGAATTAGCGGGATTTCAGCTCAACTATGCCCAGGAAGCACAATGGCTGGCTTTGCCTGAATGGTTAAGATTCCGATTCAGAAGAATCAAGAAAAAAGTGCAGAAGATATTTTGTGCAGTAGC
>DAMDNI010000100.1:0-9945 GCA_032083825.1 Bergeyella sp.
GTTCATTATGAAGATATACAGCTGGTTCCGCAGCTTCTGCTGGAATGTAATACGCTGGCTCAGACTCAGAGATTCCATTATCAATATCTGGAACGCACGGATTCTATTACGAAAGCGCATACGGAGAAAGGGCTGCATATTCTCCGCGCAGTAGAAGATGTGGAAAAAGTTTTTGAAAATTCGAAATATTACGATAAAAGAAAAGAGCTGAAAAATTTCCAGATTTTGGAAGGGGTGTACACTTTCCTGGCGTATCTCGCATTCGTAAAAGAAGAAGAAACATACAGGAAAATGTCTGCGGAACTGAAAGAATTTATAAAAACAAGAAAGATTTCTGTCCGGGAAATTTTACAGTATAAAAGGTTCGGGAAGAATTATCTGCTGAGTTTACCATTTAAGAAAAAAATATATTACCTGTTATACTTCTGCGGCCTTGGAAATGTGATAAGAAAGATTGTGTAATTCATTCAATTAGCGAAAAATGAATGAGATGTTTTTTCTGCTTTTTTTTGAAATTAGCATCAAGAGCACTACATTTGCCGAATCTACACAAATCTTGAAAAAGCCAGATTTTTTAATTTGAAAAATTTTCAAAACAAAAAATATGATACAGTAACGCCATGCATTTACTTCACCCCATATATTTAGTAATTTTTGCTATTCTGCTTGCTGTATTTGCAATCAATAATAATTTACAAAAATCAGACACCAATAAAATTTTAATTTTTGTCGCTGTTCTTATGATTATCGCGGCAGGAGGAAGGCAGAATGTAGGGGCAGATTTTCCTGTGTATTCCAAGATGTACTATTTTGGCTTTCCGAACTATACCACTTATTTGGATGTCTGGAATAAAGCCACCTTTCAGCCTAATTCTATGGAGATTGAATGGCTGTATGTGCTGATTAACAAGATTTTTTTTGATTTTGGCTTTCCTTTCTTTGTCATCACTTTTATTATGGTGATTTCTTCTGTTTCTTTACAGCTGAATACCTTCCTGAAATATTCTGAGATGCCGGTGCTGAGCATGCTTTTCTATTTTATGGCAATTTATTTCTTTACAGATAGCGGGCAAATGCGGCAAGGTTTGGGAACGGCAATATGTGTTTTTTCGGTGCGTTATATCATTAAAAAAGATGTCTGGCGGTATTTGATCTGTATTTTTATTGCTTTGGGGATGCACAAATCTACAATCATATTTGTTCCTGCCTATTGGATCGCGACTTTGCCTTTAACAGGAAAACAGTGGATTCCTATACTGATTACATCCGTCATTCTTGCTCCTTTTGAGATTTATAATCTCTTCGGAGGTTTTTTTTCTGCATTGACGCCGCAGGATGTTTCAAGTGCATTTGAAGGATATTCTAATGATAAATATTACGGAAACGAAATGAAGTCTGGGCTTGGAGATGTTATTAATATCTTCTTTATTTTATTTATCCTGTTCTTTGACAAAAATGCACAGAAAAAAATAGCCTATTATGAATATTTCCGGAATATGGCGCTGTTCGGATATTGTTTATATTATATTTTCCGGGGCAATACGATTTTTGCGACACGTCTTCCGGGAGTATATATTGCGATGGCCGGATATTTTGCAATCCCGGGAATTGTGGCAGCAGCGCGGAAAGAAACGCAGACTACTTTACGATTAGGATTGATTACTTATTTCCTGCTGTTTTGTTTTGCTTTCTCCAGGGTAAATGCAGACCGGGCAGGTTTTACAATAGATAAATATCAAAATATACTTTGGTAATGAATACTACGAATATTATAGATATGATGAATTTTGGAATTCCGGTTTTCTATGTAAAGCTGGTGGCGGGATTTCTTATTTCATTCCTCATTTCTTTTTTCTCTATCCCGACGATTATAAAAATATCCAGAAGGAAAAATCTTATGGATGAGCCTGGGATGAGAAGCTCACACCTTCGCAAAATCCCTAATCTTGGCGGGATTGCTATTTTCTATTCGATTGGGATTTGCGCTTCCATATTTTCTCATGAGCTTTTTGATCTTTATAAATTCTTGTTCGCCTCACTTATCATTTTATTATACGTTGGAGTGATGGATGATATTGTCGTTATGAGAGCTTATAAAAAACTCATTGCACAGGTTTTGGTCTCTGCACTTATCGTTTTCGGATCAGATGTCAGAATACGGAATTTATTCGGGGTTTTCGGGATTTATGAGCTTAATTATTTCCTGAGTTCGATTTTCAGCATCGTTACATTTATTATTCTCATCAACGCGTTCAATCTGATTGACGGTATTGATGGCCTTGCAGGAAGCTATTCTCTGATGTGCAGCCTTTTCTTCGGAATCAGCTATTACAGGTTGGGTGAATTTAATTATCCGTTGGTGATTTTTTGTGCAATCCTGATAGGCTCAGTACTGGCATTTCTTTATTATAATCTTTCCAATTACCGAAGTACAAAAATCTTTATGGGAGATACAGGATCAATGGTTTTGGGATTTCTGCTGGCATTTACTGCAATGTGTTTTATTGATATTTTTATTGATAAGAAAATTGCAGGAATACCGCGTTATTATCTTCAGTCTGCACCGGTAATTGCCGTGGCCATACTTATACTTCCGATTGTTGATACTCTTAATGTTATAATTATTCGTTTATCTCAAAAAAAATCTCCGTTTGAAGCGGATAAGAACCACATTCATCATAAGCTGCTTGATCTGGGATTATCGCACAGAAGATCTACTTTTTATATTATCGTCTATTACTTTATGATTATCGTTGTAGCATATTACCTGAGACATATGGAAAATAATCTTTTGCTGGTTATTATTCTTGCCCTTGGATTTTTGGGAGCCTATCTGCCTAATATCGTTTTAAAATTCAGAAAAATCATAAAATAATTCTATTTTTGCACTCAATATTTTAATGATGAAATACATAAAATTATTCTTTTTCGTTTTTGTTGCCAGTATCCTTACTTCATGTATTACTACAAAAGAGGTTCGTTTTCTACAGCCCAGCGAAAGCCTCGTGATCAATGAGGAAGGTTTGGTTCCATATAATGTTCAGGAATATCGTGTTACGAAAAATGATATTTTTAATTTAAATATTCTCACGACGCCAAAAGGAGATGCAGCACAGTTTTATTCCCGATTGAACACTTCAGGAGAAGGCGGCGGAAATGAAGTTGCTACCGGAGGAAGCGGCGGACAAGTTGCTGGAGGCGGCGGAAACCAGAATTTTTATTTTAGGGGCATAAAAGTAGATTCCAGAGGTGATATTTATATTTTTGGCATTGGCTATATTAAAGCAGAAGGCAGAACAATACAGGATATTTCTACAGAAATACAATCAAAAGTAAACGAAAATTTCCTTGATGGAAAATCTGAAGTACGCCTTAATCTGGATGGAATTAAATACTATATTTTAGGAGATATCGAAACAACAGGCCTAACCGGTGAAAAGACTTCCTACACCCAGCAATTGAATATCATGGAGGCGATCGCTCAAAACGGAGGACTGAACAGAACGATTGACCGGAAAAATGTCATCATCCAAAGAAAATATCCGGAAGGAATCAAAACTGCAAAGCTTGATCTTACACGGGAAGATGCTATGAATTCCCAATATTACTGGCTTCAGAATGGCGATATGATTTACCTGAATACAAGACAGAAAAGTATTTACGGATTTGGAAAAGACCCTTTACAGACGATCACTACCGGAGTTTCACTCCTGACTACTGCTATGTCTATTTATTTATTAATTACGAGACTATAATCAATGATTCCTGAAAAAAACAATAACGGAGAAACAGAAAAAAACTCCAAAGATAAAATAGGATCATTCTCGTTCTTTGATCCCGAACATTTCATAAGAAGAATTCTTAAAAACTGGTATTGGTTTGTCCTGATGTTTGCTTTAGGAGTGGGCATATCCTATATGTACAGCAAGTATTATGCACAGAGAATATATGCATCCAGCCTTTCTTTGAGTATTTCAAACAATACGACAAGTTATTTTACCCCAAATCAATCAATCAACTTTATTTGGGGACAGAACGGAAACCAAGATGGTATACTTCTAAAAAAAATGTTGCTTTCCAGGTCGCACAACGAATTTTTGGTTAAGCAGCTTCATCTATACATCAATTACACTACAAAAGGACTCATAAAAGCTACTTATCTGGATAAGTACGATTCTCCTGTAATTTTTGAAATAGATTCCACCCATTTGCAGCAGACCAATTATCCTATTACCATTATTCCTAAAGATGCAGATCATTATGAGATCGTGCATCCTGAAGAAGGACAATCAACAAATCTCTATGACTATAACAGTGAAAGTTTTGAAATAATTAAAAATTATAGTAGGCCTGCCAATAAGACAATCCGCTTGAATGAATGGTACACTTCTCCCAATCTGAAATTCAGGCTGGTAAAAAATGATGAGCCAAGCCAGATCAAATTTTCAAATATTATAGTTACGCTGGTTCCTGTAAATCAGGCTGTAAATGAGATTACTGCAAATACTGATGTCTCTTTTGATAAAGAAATAGCCTCTATTATGATTATTTCTAAAAAAGGATATAATCTGAACGGGACCGTTAATTTCTTAAATGCTTCAATAAAAGAGCTTCAGATGAAACGCCTGCGAGATCAGAATCAGGTAGACAAAAATACGGTAGCTTATATTAATGAAAACATTCAGGAAGTCAAGAAAAAACTAGATTCGGCAGCAACAAAGCTTAATGAACTGAAAATCAGCGAACGTCTTTTTGATGTTGATGGGAAAGATCTTCAGATTCTCGAAAAGCTCACCTCGCTTGAAGAAAAAAGATCCGAATTGGTTTCAAGGATAAATTCTCTTAACAATATTCAGACCTCCGTTTCACAGGCAAGATTAGATGATTTAATCAATTTGAACCTCGCCGGAGTGAGCGACGGCTCATTTACCGCAACCATTTCAGAATTAAAGGCGCTGTACGCCAAACGTCGGGAACTTGCTGCGATTTATACACCGAATTCCGAGCCGATGAAAGAAATCAACAGGCTTATTAATGAAGCAAAAGGAAGCTCACAAAATAGTCTAAGAAAATATTCTTCAATCTATTATGAGCAGCTTAGCAAAATAAACAATGACATTGATAATGCCCAGTCATCTTTACTCTCTTTGCCGGAACAACAGAGAAAATATTTAGATGTAGAACGAGGATACAAAATTATTGAAGGTGCGTACAACAACCTACTTACAAAACAGGCTGAAACACAAATGCGTGTAGAAACCAACCGTTCAGATATCAATGTTATCGATAAAGCAAAAAATCTTGGACAGGCTCCTATTGCACCGGACATTCAGAAGACAAAATATTCAATTATCGGAGGATTGCTTGCTATTCCGTTATTATTTTTAGTTATAGGAGAATTGTTGGATAATAAAGTAAGAAATATTAAAGAAATCTTGAGTGCTACCAAAATTCCGCTTCTTGGAGTCATTGGGAAAAACAGCTACGAAAACAATCTTACGGTTATTGAGCAGCCTAAATCTTCAATATCAGAAGCATTCAGAGGAATCAGGGCGAATCTCAGGTTTATTCATAATGAAGACGGGAAAAGCAAAGTTATTTTGGTAACCTCTTCAGTAGGTGGTGAAGGGAAGACCTATACTTCCATCAATATAGCCTCAGTTTTAGGGCTAAGCGGAAAGAAGACCATTCTTTTGGGTATGGATCTGCGTAAGCCTAAAATTTTCGGAGATTTTAAAATAGACAACAAATACGGGATATCGAATTATCTTACAGGCGAGGTTACAATTGGTGATATTATTAATACAACAAAAGTTCCTCATTTGGATGTGGCAACCTCAGGTCCTATTCCTCCAAACCCTTCGGAGCTTTTAATGAGTGATAGGAATATTAATTTTATAGAGGAGCTTAGAAAGATATATGACTTTATTATTATCGACTCTCCTCCGGTTGGTTTGGTAGCAGATTCTTTTGAATTGATGAAATATACAGACGCCAACATTTACGTAATCCGCCACGAGTATACCGAGAAATATATGCTTAAAATGATTACCGAAAAATATCATAATCAGGAAGTAAAGCATTTAGGTATTGTTTACAATGATTATCAGGTAAAACAAGGGTACGGTTACGGATATGGTTACGGATATGGTTACGGTTACGGCTATTTTGAAGAAGATAAAAATTATAACGAACCGCTGCTTATCAGACTGAGAAACAGGCTCAGAAAAATTTTTAACAGAAATTAATCGGAAGGGAGTTCAGGATTTTTAACCGAGACAGAATATTATTTTTAATACTGCGTTTATTTTTAATAATATTTTATATATTTTCAGGCTTATTTAACTAAAAATTAAGAATTTCCCTAATACAAAAATGTTTTATATTTGCACAATTATTCAAAAAAAATCTGAAAACAGATTCATGGTAAAAAAATTAGGATATACTTTTATGATCTTGTTGATGCTGAGCAGTTTTGCGAAAGCACAACGTCATGAAATCGGTATTCAGATGGGGATGAGTAATCTTGTTGGTGATATTGGGCGTACCAATTACATTTTTCAGCCGATTATCACGGGTAATTTTTCACAGTTCGGAGTTCCTTTTTATGGTGGGATTTTGTACCGGATGAATTTTAATCCTTATCAGACTTTGAGATTTAATCTCGGATATAGCCATATTCAGTTTTCAGATACCGTTGCCAAAGAATATTACAGGAAGAACAGAGGTCTTTACGGGACGAATAATATTTTTGAGCTGGATGCACTTTTTGAATATAATTTTTTCCCTGTAAATGATGAGCAGAGAAGCTTGCTCAGCCCGTATGTATTTGGCGGTTTAGGGGCTTTGATTGCAGAAACACCGCAGGTTTTGATTGTGAATGACTTTAATAGAGATGCAGGAGGCAATGCAATTGCACCAACATCAGATGAAGATTTTGTGACATCAGCCACCTATGGAACTTCAAAAAAAATGATACTTTCCATCCCTTTCGGAGTCGGATTGAAATATAAATTCAATTACAACTGGGCTATTTTTGGAGAATTTATGTTCCGGCCGACATTTTCTGATGCCATTGATTACAGTATGATTGATGATAAAAACGCTAAAATCACTTACAACAGGGATATTATGGATCCCAATTCCTATAACAAATCTCTATTGCAGACCTCACCTTATCTTGATGTTGCCAAAGCAAGAGTTGACGAATTTTTAAAAAACCGTCAGGTTGGGAATATCAATTCAAAAGATTGGGTAAATACTGTGAGCGTTGGTTTAACCTATTCATTCGGAAGACCTCCGTGTTATTGTCAATACTAGAAAATGTCGTTGATCAGAGATAAAATAGATCAGGAAAAAATTCCGCAACATGTTGCCATCATTATGGATGGGAACGGAAGATGGGCGAAATGTCGTGGCGAAGAGAGAACTTTCGGACACAGAAATGCCATAAATGCAGTGCGGAATGCGATCAATGCCTGCAACGAAATTCACATCCCGTATCTTACACTTTATACCTTTTCATCAGAAAACTGGAACCGTCCTAATGAAGAAGTAAATACACTGATGAATCTTCTTTCCGAAACCTTGCTTCTGGAAGCCGAAGAAATTTTTTCAAAGGGATTGAGAATGCATGTTATCGGTGATGTGGAAAAACTTCCGGAGCTGGTAAGAGATCAATTGTTAAATGTAATCGAGCTTACAAAAAATAATAAAGGCGGAAACCTTATTCTGGCTTTAAGCTACGGGTCACAAAAAGAAATACTGAAAGCGGTACAGCAAATCAGCAAAGAAGTAAAAGAAGGAAAACTAAATGTTGAAGATATCAATGAAGCCGTTTTTGAAGATCATTTATATACCAAAGATTTTCCGCCGGTAGATCTGCTGATCAGAACCAGCGGGGAAATACGCATCAGCAACTTCCTGCTTTGGCAGATCGCCTATGCAGAACTTCAGTTTCTGGATGTGCTTTGGCCGGATTTTTCAAAAGACATATTTTTCCAGTGTATCCTGGATTATCAGAACAAAGAAAGACGCTACGGAAAAACCAGTGAGCAGCTTCAGAAAAAATAGTAACAAGTATAGAATAGAACGATAAAGATGAAGTTTAAGTTTTTACCTATCATAATGTTTGTAGCTTCGGCACACTTTTATGGACAGGTTACACCACAAAATGGACAGGAAAGCAATTCAGCTTATAGCCAGGCACAGCCCGAAAGTTATATCCTGAAAGAAATTGTAGTGGATGGTGTGAAAAAATATTCTCCGGCTCAGATTCTGAGATTCACAGGTCTGAATCAGGGAGAGCACGTAGACATACCAGGACAGAAGATCAGTAACGCTATCAAAAAGCTTTGGGAAACGCAGTCTTTCTCAAAAGTTGAGGTATACGTGGAAAGTGTGGAGGGCAATAATGTCGTTCTTAAATTTTCTTTGCAGGATTTAAAGGAGCTGGGAGAAGTGAAATTTGTAGGAAAAGGAATTGGTAAATCCAAAAACGAAAAACTTGCAAAAGACAACAATCTTAAACCCGGAACCAAAATCACTCAGAACCTGGTTTCTACCCTGAAAGCAAATATTCCTAAAGATTATATCAAGAAAGGTTTTGCCGATGCGAATATCTCTATTCAGGAGAAAATGAACAATCAGGATCAAAATCTTGTAGACTGGACAATTACAGTCGATAAAGGGAAAAGAATCAAAATTGATCATATAGAGTTTGTAGGAAATGAAAGCTTTTCTGATGCCAAACTCAGAAAAAAAGGATTCAAAGATACCAAACAGAAAAGATTCGGAATCAAAGGAATCTTGAAGCCTTCGAAATTCATCGACGATAAATATCAGGAAGATAAGCAAAACCTTATCCAGTATTACAACTCTTTAGGTTTCCGTGATGCCAAAATCGTTTCGGATTCTGTTTGGAGAAACGACAAAAATAACTACGAAATCAAAGTAGATCTTACCGAAGGTAAAAAATACTACATCGGGCAGATCAATTTCCTTGGAAATACAGCTTATTCTACAGAATATTTACAAAGAATCCTGGGTTATAAAACCGGAGACATCTATGATGTTGTAGGGTTCAATAAAAAAGTAGGAGAAGACGGAGGAAAAGAAGACGATTCCGATATCAAATCACTTTACCTGAACAGCGGATACCTTTTCTCAAATGTAACACCGGTCGAAAAATCTGTTGCAGGAGATTCTGTAAATCTTGAAATCAGAATCACCGAAGGAGAAAAAGCAACATGGAACAGAGTAACCTGGAGCGGAAATACAACAACTCATGACCACGTTATCCTAAGAGCATTGATGACAAAACCAGGAAATCTTTTCCGCAAGATAGATATCAAGAGAACTTATTTCGATCTTGCAGGGATGCAGTTTTTTGATCCTCAGCAGGTTGGACAGCAGATTGACCCTCAGCCACAGGACAATACGGTAAATATACACTGGACTTTAGTGGAAAAAGGTTCTTCACAGGTACAGCTTCAGGCTGGTTATGGTGGAGGATCATTCATCGGAACATTAGGGCTGACATTCAATAATTTTTCATTAAGAAATTTCCTTAAACTTAAAGATTTTAAACCGGTTCCTCAGGGTGACGGACAAACATTTTCAATTCAGGCGCAGGCAGGACAATATTTTCAGAATTACGGGATTTCTTTCATAGAGCCTTGGGTTTTCGGAACAAAACCAACTGCTTTATCTGTAAGCTTAAATCAGTCTTTAGTAAGATATTCTGACTCATACGGAGCCACACAAAAACTGAATATTTTCTCAGCAAGTGTAGGATTAAACAGACGTTTAAGATGGCCGGATGATTATTTTTCATTGTATACAGGGATTCAGTATCAAAGCTATAACTTTGAGAATTATCCTTTCCAGTTTGGGAACACTACAGAATATTATGGTTCGGCGAAAAACTTCAGTTTCAATATCGGG
>DAMDNI010000101.1:0-2110 GCA_032083825.1 Bergeyella sp.
TGTATCGGAATTGCATTTAAAATTACTTGATTTTTAGGAAGTTTAAAATCAGGATATGTTTTTACAAAAATATCTTTGGTTTGTTGTGAGCCGAAAATAAAGTAATCAAATTGCGGAATCTGTTTTAGGATTTTGGGAACAAGAACCTGCAATTTTGGAAAAGTAATGTCGGAATGAAACCATGCAATCTTTTTGGATGCTTTATTTGAGCTCTCCAATACAGCAGCGTAATCTGAATAGCTGGACGCTATTTCAATATCAAAAGATTGTCCTGGAAGATAAATCTTATCTGCAAGAAGGGGAAAATTTTCCAGAAATTTTATTTTAAGACCTCTTACGAAAAGCTGTATTTTGCTGATGAGCTGATTTTTTGAAAAATCTTCTCTGCCCTTATTCATTTTAATATACTGAACATGAGCAGGAACTCTGTCTCTCAGTTCACCCTGATAAAGACTTAGGATATAAGTAATGTTAAATTTATCGGGATCAAGATTTTCAAGAAGAGTGAGAATTACTTTTTCTACTCCTCCCATTTCCATAGAACGATGCCTGAAGAGAACGTTTATTTTTTTGTGCATGAGTGTTTTTTAAAAAAGATTCCTAAAAATACAAATATAGGTATTGTTTGAAGAATTGTTTTGTACTTTTGCAGTTTAACACATATTTGTATGAATAAAGTTTCCGAAATTACCTCTACTTTTTTTGCTTATCTGAAAAGACCGGATTTATACCCCGAACTCAGAAGAAAAATCTGGAAAAACCTTTTCAACCGTTCATCAGGCCTCAGAGGAAAAGAAGAAGCGGAAAAATGGTGTCAATCTTTGGCAATTTCTGAAAAGCATTTTATAGAAAATGTATTGCAGATTCCTTTCGTACCTTTTGAGAGTATATTTCCGGAAGAGTTTTCAGACGCTTTACGGGCTCAGGAAAAAGCTCCTGTAAAGATGGGAGGTGCAGGTTCTCTAAGTGTTATCTACTATATCAACGAATATGTGTCTTCACAAAATTCAGTAGAAACCGGTGTTGCTTACGGCTGGTCATCTTTTGCCGCTTTGGCTTCTTTGTCGTCAAGAAAAGGAACTCTCTACAGTTCGGATATGCCGTATGTTCTTCAGAATCAAAGTGAAGATTCTGTCGGTTGTGTAATCCCGGAGAAGTATAAGAAAAACTGGAAACTTTTCAGATTTGCGGATAAAGAATCTTTGCCCAAGATTTTTGAAGAGCAGTATTCTTTTGATATTGTACATTACGATAGTGACAAATCTTATGACGGCAGAATCTGGGCTTATGAATCTTTGTTTTCAAAATTAAGAAAAGGTGGGATTTTCATGAGTGATGATATTGGTGATAATGCTGCTTTCAAGGATTTTTGTGAAAAAAATGCAATGAAACCTTATATCGTTGAGTTTGACGGGAAATATGCAGGTCTTATTATAAAAGATTAATAAGAATTTATTTTTCGATTATCAATTTTACAGTGCCTTTTTCCTGTTCAAAAAGATAATAATTTCCTTTAACGGAGGAGTCCCAAAGTAAAACATTTACGTTTTTCAGGCCACTTCTTTCCATAAGAAAAGGAGATTCCCAGCGATTATAAAAAATCGGTTCACGAAGAATGAAACGATGATCTTCTTTTGAAACATCCAGATTGTATTTAATAAAAACCCGATTGCTCTGCAGTTGGGAAGGTAATTTCTGCTTCAATTCTGAGAATAGATTTTCGTTAAATCCGTTGGCATATATCCATGAGTTTTTAATGCTTAATGCAGAAATGCTTAGTATCAAAATAGCTATAGAAAAGGTTGTTTTTACCCAGATTTGTTTTAATTTAAAAGAAGAGAAAACATTTAATAAAGCAATTACACTCAATAAACTTCCAAAAAATCTTACCGCTCCAAGGTTTCTGTTGTCAAAGCCAAAAAGGGTAGGCTTATAAGTCGAAAAAAAGAAAATAAAAAGCGAAAACAGAAAAGCAGGAAGTATCAGCTTCCATGTTTTGTCTTTTTTTTCAATGTCAAAAACGGTTTTTCTAATCATCAGAAAAGATGAAATATTGAAGAGAATAAGCACAATGAAATCACTCCATGAGTACAATTTTATATTCAAAATA
>DAMDNI010000101.1:2120-9907 GCA_032083825.1 Bergeyella sp.
TTCAAAATACTTTTATACAATGCGAACGGCAAATCTCTGAGAAACATTTTCGCAATGAAAACAGAAACCTGCATATTTCTGCCAAAATCGGTGATAGAAACCAGCGATTCTCTTTTGTAATAGGTTTTAAAAATTGAAGGTTCTACTATTTTTTTGTAAAAAAGAATCAGCAATAATGTTGCGGCTAAGAAAGTTAATTTTCTTTTCCATCCGTTTTTCAAAAAAACAAAAAGAATGATACAGGGCGCAAAAATTTCGTAACTAAGAAAAGACAAAACAAAAAATACCGAACTGCAAACAACTGATAATCTGTGTTTTTTATAAAAACACAATACAGCAAGACAGAAAAAAATAGTGGCCAAAGAAGAATTTACCATGATGGGTGAAAATACAGCCGAAGTTCCTATCGGAATCAAGACGTAAACCAATGTTGCAATATTACTCGCAGCAACAGATTTCGTAATTTGAAGATAAGTCTTATGAACCAAAAATATAGAGGCTAAAAAGAAAATATAAAGCCCATAGTAAAGGTAAGTGCTGTATTTTGCGAGATAAATAAAAATGCCGGTAACAATCCCTGAAATCGGTCTTGAAGTCATATTGGTTCCTGAAAGAAAATCTGAAAGAAAACCGAACAGGTTTTTTTGATTGTGAGCTCCTTCGAAAACTTTCGCCAAATCATCTGCAAGAAAAACATGACGAGAGAGGATTCCGAAATAAAGATATAACAGGAATAAAACGGAAATAATTACCGTAGTGGTTTTATCAGTTTTCAACATTGCAGCCTATTTCTCGATAATGGTTTTTAAAATTTTCAACCCATTTTCTCCATTCGGGTATATTGATTTTTTCATTGAGAAATTGTTCGAAATAATCAAGAGAGAAATCTTGGGGATAATCCTGCATAGCATCAAAATCACCATTGTACCAAGCCTCATTTATTTGATGGTTAAACTGGTTTACGTCAAAATCGTTCCCATATTTGTGATAAGAATTGGTTGCCGAGCTTTGGAACGTTGTTTTCATGGCTTCTTTTTTCAGCCTAGAGATGAAAGCGGGGTTATTTTTGTTTTTGCTGTAATAGCTAGAAGCGTTCACGAGCTGTCTTTTTTCGTCCAGCTTTTCGTGCATTTTTTTCCAGATCTGAAGCCAGTATTCTTTTTTGTACATTCCCATCAAAATCGAATTCAGGGCCCAGTATTTCAGCCGTGTATGATTGTCTACTCTCCCTAGTTTGTATAAAATCGTAAAAAACTTGTACCGGTTATAGAAAAAGGCATCCATTATTTTTTCGTTTCCGAGGAATATGTCCTGCGGAATTGTAGCGACGACAGTATCATCAATTTCTGAAAATTTTAAATGCTGGTCATCCTGTACATTTCCAAGCCATCCGAGTTTTAAAAGATTAATGTCATATTGTTCACAGGAATTTACAAGAAAATTAAGATTTATTTTTTCCGTAAACCAGACATCTTCTTCTGTAATAACGAAATATTCTGAGGCGTTTTTTACGGCATCAATCCACATTCCGGTAGGAATCTGAAATCCGTTGATTTCTTTCCCATAGAGAAGATTTTCTTCAATTGCCTTTATTTTGTTATTGTAATTCGGAGATTTAATGAAAGCAATTTCAGAATATTTTTTATGAATCTTGTCAAGATATTTTTCGGGAGTTCCGTCGTCCAAAACAGAAATTCTGTAATCTCCCGCTACATTTTGATAAATGGAGGCCAGGCAACGATCCAGATAATGCGGGCGGTTAAAAGATTTAATTAAAATATCGGTCATTAAATTTTCTTAAAAGTCTGGCAAAAATAGTATTTTGTTTTCTATGGATGAATTCCGCAAGGTTTTGTATTTCGGAAGTTTTTTTTCCGTAAAGGGTAAAGATATTCCTGCGTTTCAGGGCATTTTCGATGGCAGAATGCCAAAAGCTATATCTCAGTTTTACTTTTTCGCTGTCATGGGAAAGCCCGTTTGAATGGATCCTGTACAAAAGCAAAGGCTGATCAATATACTGGAAATCTCCTTTTTCGTAGAGTTTCAGATACAAATCCTGATCTTCTGCAATTTTGTATTGTGGGTCGATACCGGCAGTTTTAGAATAAGCATCTTTCCGGAATGTAAAAAAATGCGCAACATCAAGATTGATATTGAAGAACAGCGGATTTTTATTTTTAATCTTTCTGGAATTCGGAAATATTTTCTCTATTTCAAGATGTTCATTGCAAATGTAAAATTTTGAATAAGTGGCGATTATATTTTTGTTTTTCTTATATTCTTCTACGGAAATTTCAAGAGCTTCGGGTATAATGGCGTCATCGGGATCTAAAAAACCGCAGATTTCTCCTGAAGCCCTTTCAATGCATTTTCCTTTTGTAAATCCGACGCCTTTATTTTCTTCATTCCGGAAAATTTTTATGCGTGAATCGTTTTTCGTGAGCTCTTTTAATTTTTCAAAAGCTTCGATTTGTGAATGATCATCTACAATGATTACTTCGAAATTTTGATAACTCTGTTTGAGAATACTCTGATAGCAGTCTTTAAAAAAATCGAAATTGTTGTAATAAGCAATGAGTATTGAAAAAAGCATATTTCTTAGCTTATAGGCTGTTGTATGGTTTCTGTTTTATTTTTGATAATGGTATTGGCGGGAACATTTTTATAAATCAGACAACCTGCGCCAATAATAGTGTTGTCACCGATTGTAACGCCTTTCAGAATAGTTACGTTGCTTCCGAGCCAGCAGTTTTTCCCGATTTTGATGGGAGCTGTTCTGAATCTCTGATGTTCCACCTTGAATTCCGGCTTTGTTGAATATTCGTGGTTGTGGTCATACAATTTTACACCTTCTCCGAAAAGTGTATTTTCCCCGATTTCGATTTTTTCAAGGCAGTTGACAGAACAATAATTATTCATGAAAACATTGTTTCCCAAAATAAGCTCTGCGGAATTTCCGACAAGAAAACTACAATAGCTGCGGATATTGATATCGCTTCCGAATTTTATTTCTTTTGCCTTTGGATAAAAAACAAAATTACAGAAATCTCCAAACCTCAGATTATTCCCGATCTGCGAACCAGAATGTTTAGTGAGAATTTTAAAATTTCTGTTTTTGAGAAGTTTCAGAAAAATCTTTGAAAGCAGCTCCATTTTTGTGTAATATTTTACAAATATACTTGTTTCCGCCTAATTAAGTATTTTTGCTGAAAATTAAAGCACAGCTATGAATCCTTTGGTGACGGTATCAATTCCTGTTTTTAAATGTGAAGCGTTTTTACAAAATTGCCTTCAATCTGTTAAAAATCAAAGCTATGATTCGATTGAAGTCATTTTGGTAAACGACAGAACTCCAGATGAAAGCGCAGAAATTGCAAAAAAATTCATCATAGAAAATCATCTTTCGGATCATTGGAAATTGGTGGATCTGGAAGAAAATTCAGGTCTTTCCGTGGTTCGCAACAAAGGAATTGAGCTTGCGCAGGGGAAATATATATTTTTTGTGGATAGTGATGATGAAATTTATCCCGATGCAATTAAAAATCTCGTGAAACTTGCCGAAGAAACCCATGCAGAAATCACGATGGGAGAAGTCCAGGGAATTAAAATTCCGTCTTACGAAACCGTTGATGTTTTTCCGATAAAAACGACTTCGGATACTCTGGAAGGAAATACGGTCATTTTGCAGGAGCTTATCAGCGGAGGATTTGCTGTATCTTCATGGAATAAGCTGATTCGCATGGATTTTTTGCGCAAAAATAATCTGTATTTTACACCGGGATTATATGCCCAGGATTCTCTGCATACTTTTGAAATGGGGCTTTATCTGCAATCTTTGGTATTTTTAAGAGAGAAAACCTATAAATATTATCTCCACGAAAATTCAGTGATTCATAACCGTAAAAAAGTTCATTTTGATAATTGGATTACGATTGCCCGAAAGATTAATGAATATTATTTTAAAGAAAAAAATAGTATCAGGAAAGAGCTTATTCTGAAATATTTGATTGATTTTAAATCGGTGACTTTGGAAATGAACTGGAAAGCGCAAAAAAATGAAACACTCTGGAAGGACAGCTATAAAGAATATGCCAGATTAAAAGGATTAAGCATTTCTGATTATTTTTCAAACAGTTTTTCAAAAGATTTGAAAAAGAAAAATCTCTTTATTTCCTTTCCTGTGAATTTAGGATTTAAGCTTTTTAAATGGAGATATGAAAGATAAAAGCAGTGAAATTTCACTGCTTTTTTTTATAATCTTCTGGTGTTTTCCTGCTGTTCCAAAATACCTTTTACGTCGTATATCACTCCGTTTTCAGAAAGATAATCTGAAAAATTCAGCGTTTTAAATTCATTATGGGAAACTGCGAGCACAATTGCATCATATTTTTCTGACGGGATCGCAGAGACGGTTGTTTTGCCGTATTCATGTTCCACTTCTGAAGGATTGGCCCAAGGATCAAAAATCGTAACATTCGTTCCGAATTCTTCAAGATTTCTGACCACATCCACCACTTTTGTATTTCTGACATCGGGACAATTTTCTTTAAATGTAAACCCAAGCACCAAAACTTTTGAATTTTTTACTTTCAAATCATTATTCAGCATCAGTTTTACCACTTCGCTTGCTACATATTGTCCCATGGAATCGTTCATTCTTCTTCCAGCAAGGATAATTTCCGGATGATATCCGAATTCCTGAGCTTTTTGAGCAAGGTAATAAGGATCTACACCAATGCAATGTCCGCCAACCAAACCTGGTTTGAAAGGGAGGAAATTCCATTTTGTTCCGGCAGCTTTTAAAACTTCGTGCGTATCGATTTTCATTAAATTAAAAATCTTGGCAAGCTCATTCACAAAAGCTATATTGATGTCTCTTTGGGAATTTTCGATGACTTTAGCCGCTTCCGCAACTTTTATGGTTGGGGCAAGATGCGTTCCTGCTGTGATGACGGATTTGTATAGATTATCTACAGTTTTACCAATTTCAGGTGTTGAGCCGGAAGTTACCTTCAAAATCTTTTCTACAGTATGTTCTTTGTCTCCAGGATTAATTCTTTCCGGAGAATATCCGGCGAAAAAATCTTCGTTAAATTTCAATCCCGAAATTTTTTCCAGAACGGGAATGCATTCTTCTTCTGTAACACCAGGATAAACGGTTGATTCATAAACTACAATGTCCCCTTTTTTCAATACTTTTCCTACTGTTTCGCTTGCTTTATAAAGCGGAGTGAGATCAGGGCGGTTGTTTTTGTCAACAGGAGTCGGAACGGTCACCACATAAATATCCGAATCCGCAATATCTTCCAGTTTGTTTGAACAAAAAAGTCCTTTTTCGTGAGATTTTGGATTGCGGGTAATTAAAGCAGATTTCAATAAATCATCTTCTACTTCAAGCGTTTCGTCTTTTCCGGAGTTGAGCTCAGAAATTCTTTTTTCATTGATATCAAAACCGACAACAGGATATTTTGTAGAAAATAATCTTGCCAAAGGCAATCCTACATATCCTAATCCGATGATCGTTATTTTATGATTCATTGTTTTATTTTAAATTTTCCCAATACCACGTTACAGCTTCTTTCAGCCCGTCTTTCATGGAATGCTGAGGGTAGTAATTTAATAAATTTTTTGCTTTCTCGATGCTTGCCAACGAATGCGGGACATCCCCTTTTCTGTAATCCCCGTAAATGATTTCAACGTTTGCAATTACAGGATCAAATTCTGAGAGATATTCTTTTAAATATTTTACCAGATCATTCAGCGTAGTTCTTTCTCCAAAAGCGGTGTTGTAAACCTGATTCTGAGCTTCTGTATTTTCAGAAGTAAGGGCGAGAAGATTCATCAGAATTACATTGTCAATGTAAGTGAAATCTCTGGAATATTCTCCACCTCCATTGATAGTAGGACTTTCATGATTCATAAGCTGCATCACGAATTTAGGAATAACAGCAGCGTATGCGCCTCCCGGATTTTGCTTTCTTCCGAACACGTTGAAATATCTCAGGCCAATGGTGTCAAAATCATACGTTCTTTTGAATACATCAGCATATAATTCGTTCACATATTTGGTGATGGCATACGGCGAAAGTGGTTTTCCGATTTTGTCTTCTACTTTTGGAAGCGCTTCGGAATCTCCGTAAGTGGAAGAACTTGCCGCATATATGAATCTTTTCACGTTATTTTCTTTTGCGGCAACCAGCATATTCAGGAAGCCGCTTACATTCACATCGTTACTTGTAATCGGATCATTAATGGAACGCGGGACGGATCCAAGTGCCGCTTCGTGTAATACAAAATCCTGATTTTCACAAGCTTTTCTGCAGGTTTCCAAATCACGGATATCGCCTTCTAAAAGTGTAAAATCTGGGTTGTTATGAAATGCTTCAAGATTTTCCTTTCTCCCTGTGGAAAAATTATCAAGACAGGTTACTTTAGCTCCAAGATTCAGAAGCTCTTCACAAAGATTGGAACCAATAAATCCGGCTCCGCCTGTTACCAATATTTTTCTGTTTTCAAGCTTTTGTTTAAAATCGCTCATGTTTACGGATAGTATTTTTCTAAGATTTTGCAAAGATAGGATTCTTTGTTTTCTAATCCGTTTTCATGAAAATAATTTTCTGTTTCGGGAGTGTTAATCTCGTATCCTGAACCTGATTTTATTAAATTCAGATCTAATTTTTTTTGATAATGATGTTCCAGAATTTCCAGAATTTCTATGATCGAATAATTTTGGAGATAGGCGATATTGATGATCTTATTAAATTCTTTTTTAGCCAACAAATTATGCGTAATGTTTTTAACATCCTCAGCGTCAATAAGGTTTCTTGTGGCTTTTGTATGAACGTTTATAGTTTCACCGTTTTTAACGGAGCGGGCAAGATAATTCATTAAAAGGTTGGGATTTCCGCCATTTCCGACAGCATTGCTTACACGTAAAATCAGGTAATGATTGGTGTTACTTTTTACGAGTTCTTCCATTCTCAGCTTGTGAAGAACATACGGACTGTTGGTTTTCGATGAATCGTAAATGCTGCAAGTACTGAAGTAGATAAAAAGCTTATCCTGCCCGTGAATCAAAGTATTGAAAATAAGATTTTCCTCACGCTGAAACTGCTCAGGGTTGGTCTCTGAAGAATTAGAAACGCCAGATGCAAAAAAAATGATGTCTTCTTTGTCCGAGTCTTTAAAAAGTGAGGCGATTAAGCCGTTACCGATGATCATTTTTTAAATATTTACATTATAATATTTCATCACACTAGGATGTCCTACATGTAGAATAACCTCGTTTCCGATGCCTTCGTTTCCTCTGCACACGCAAAATTCTTTTGGAAGGAAATAAGGGTACAATCCTGTTTTCCAGGCGGCTTTCCACATGACAATGGAAGCTCTGGAAGGTTCGGTTTGAAAAATTTCACAGCAGGTCTCGTAATATTTTTTTCCGTTTTCTGAATTTCGGCTCAACGTCATGGGAGTAATATTAGAAGTTGTTCCGAAACCATTGCTCTCATCGGTAATATTCACGGTATCAAGAGAAGTTTCGATTTCGAAATTCATTGTTTGCGCAGAACTGTTCGGAACACAAAATCCAAACTTGTCGGTAAGATAAATAAGACGATAGATTTCCTCGCTCCAAACAAACATATCAGAATCGATAGAAATGGCAATGTCAGCCTCAGAATCGATCATTCCACGGAATTTGTAATAATCTGCAAGATGATAAAAATGGCGCGGAAGATTTTTTTTGTCCTGTAAAACAGGGTTTCCAATTTTTTTTAAATGAACACCTT
>DAMDNI010000102.1:0-9811 GCA_032083825.1 Bergeyella sp.
AGGAGAAGCTGCGGAACCAGCCGTATATCTTCATAATGAACTCCTTTTTTAAATTTTTTATTCAGGAAAAGTTCTCTTTTGAAGATTTTGTTGCAGGCAAAATAGCTTAGATCCGAAAACACAGAAAAATACTTTTCGAGATCTATTTTTTCCGGCATATTGGGAATTTGGGTAAGTTTTTGAGTAACATTTCCGTTTTCATCAACCTTTTGGAGATTACAGATTGCCATTTCTGCATCATGTTTTAGGGCTAAATGATACATTTCATCAAACATGTTTTCTGAAACATAATCATCACTGTCCACAAAACCAATGAACGTTCCGGAAGCCTTTTCAAGCCCGAAGTTCCGCGCATCGCTCAAACCGCCGTTTTCCTTTTCAAAACTTTTTATTTTGTCAGGGAATTTTCTCTGGAAATCTTCAATAATTTTCTGTGAATCATCCTTGCTTCCATCATTCACAACAATGATTTCTATCTCTTCAAGAGTTTGTGAGACTAAAGAATCAAGACATTTTTTCAGGTATTTTTCAACATTATAAACAGGAACAATTACGGATACTTTTTTCATCATGCATTTCTGATTTTATCGCATTAATCTGTAATTCAGATGTCCTTGTTTTGCCATGTCAAAATCTTCTCGGGAACACGGGATGCAGTTTTTGATATTTTCATCCTCTCCGAAATACCATAAATTGCTGAATGTATCTCTTTTAAAAACTACATTTTTATCATCGATCATTACATAAAATGTTTCGTAATTCCGTTCTTTCGGATGCGTTTTCTGAATATTGATTCCTTCGACCAAATACCAGATCATCTGTGCTAAAAGCTGATGGTTCAAAGGATTTTCAGTTTCAAAATTAAAATTAAAAATTCCTGCAGACTTAAGATTTTCGCTCATTCCGGCTTCTTTCATATAAGCACAGATTTCCCTTCGGTTCAATCCGTTGACCTGAGGATTTACCGAAAATGCATCGCTGAAGCTTTCTACTGCATCACAATTGAATGTTACCAAATCTGTACGCCTGAAAAAAGGCTCCATTTTTTCTGTGGAATTCATCATTTCTGCAAGCCGAACGATATCGAATTCTACTTCTTTGATCAGCTTTACAGAATCCATCTCGTTCAAATGCTTCTGATAACCAAGAAGATGAAAATTTTTAATGGAAAAATTTTTGGTGCTGAAAATCCGGCTGAGATAATTTTTCTCATTGATCTCTTCTCCTTCATTGGAAAGCGAAACCGTATTCGAAACCTGTGTATAGCTGATGTTTTTTTGATGAAAATTAAGCGCAGAAAAAAGCGAATATGCAAAATCATTGCTTCCGCCGACAATTACAGGAATTGCGTTTTTGTAATGGCAAAGCGAAAGGATTTCCTGCAATATATAATGAGAATCCTGAACAGTTTTCCCTGAAACAAGATCGCCCAAATCGCAGATCGGCACATCAAAATCAAGTTTGGAAAGACGGTAAAGAATCCTTCTCAGCGGAGAAAAATTCAGAACTTCAGCATCACCATCTGCACCTCTGAAATCTGAGACAAAAAGCAAAACAATCCCGTTAGGCTGGATTTCGTTGGAAATCAGATTTCCGAGTTGCCATTTTTCTGAACGGATGGTATTGGGGCGAATGATGAAGTCTTCGAAATTCATAGCTTTTTAAGATATTTTGTCGCTTTCAAAAATATTAAAATAAAGGGAACTTCCCTGCATCAAATACAAAAACCGGAAAAAATCTTTTCATCCTGCAAAAACCCATGGCAAAGGCTTGAATGCTGCAAAAAAGATTTTCCCGGTTTTATGAGATCCTGTTTCCGGAATTTCTATGAAATTGATCAATTATTTTCTAAGCATTTTCTGAATGACAAAGGTCTTATCTCTCATCATGAGCTTTATGATATAGGCTCCTTTTAAAAGACTTGAAGTCGTTATTTTATTATCTTTCACGGTATCTTCTTTCAATATTTTACCGCTCATGTCAAAAATCTGGTAAGAAACTACGTTGCTGTCATTAACGTAAAGCTCGTCTAAAAAAGGATTCGGATACAAATAAATTGTATTTTTCTTCGGGCCGACAATTACATCATCTCCAAGCGTTCCTCCGCCTTCATTTGCTTCCGTGACCGGCACTCCTAAATACCGGGCTTCATCTTTAGCACATCTTACAGACATTGCTGCCTGAGGATAAACTCCGGTTCCTGTCTGCATTCTTCTGGATTCAAACAGCATGGCCAAACCATAACCGGTTTGCAAATCGGCCAGAGAGGCTGTCCACACGCCCGATCTTTCGGAAGAATATTGATTTTCGCCAATTTCGCCGCGGATTCCGTCCGAAGAAAAAGTTCCCAAAGGATATTTCTGATCCGAAAAAATCCAGCCGTCAATACTCAATGTCGCATTGTAATATTGGATTACATCTGCCCACTGATCCTGAATAACACCCGGTTTGCCTGTCCAGTCGTTATTGTACCCGTTATAAAATGGCGAGCTTCCTTTTGATCCTGAATAAAGAATCGTTCCGAATACGTCAGGAACTCTCCAGCCTTCCGGACAAGGGTCAAAAGGTGATTTCTCTTTTCCGTGCCCCCATCTTTCATTCATGACGGAACGATCATTAGAAATCCAGTCTCTTACTTGGGTTAAATCATTATTGCTTTTTTCTCCACCATCGAAAAGCTGCCCCAAACCTGAATGATACATAAAGGTAAGCGGGTTGGCAATGCTGTATTTAATGTTTTCTTCAGCATTTTTATATTTATCTAAAACCTCAGGTTGGTTGTAAGAATTAAATTCTTTTGTAAAATCATTGGTGTAAACATTTGAGGTAAGAACATGATAAGTAACCGCAGACGATTCCCCAAGATTGTCATCACCCAAATAAATTACATTTTGAACATTATTCTGGAAAGAAGGAAGTGCATCTTTTCTTCCCCATTGGAACAAAAGACCTTTTGTCTTTCTTATAAAATCGGAGCCTGCACTTGATTTAAATGCCTGCATTGCTCCAAGATTACGATCCATCATAATCGTTACCAAAGGCGGACTGTAACTCTGTGTAGCATTTACAAAATTTCCGTTGGTTGCAATCGGCTGTTCGGTAATGTATTTTACTGAATTTTGTGTAGGATCGGTTTCCGGAACCCAAAAATACCAGCTCCAATATGCGGGCGAATCTGTGGAACCGTTATGAAGTGAAATAACGAAATTCCCTTTCTGCTCCGGATTGATCTCTACTTTTATGGAACTGTTTAAAGGATTGGAATCGGAGTTAATAATTTTTACAGATTTTACTGTATTAATATTCGTTGTCCAGAGAACTTTTGCTTTAAGATGATCATAAGCCGGCAATGCTTCACCAGAAAACAATTGACTCTGTACAGCAAAAGGTTTATTGACCGGGATATTAATTTCCTTCTGATTGGTGACAAGATAAGAATTGGGATTATTCAGACCTTCTTTAATAACTTCTGCAGGTTCTGAAAAATATTCCGTAACAAAATCACCGATGAGAGAAACATTCGGATCTTTCATGCATTTCACAGCATTTCCTGTATGGCTCGGATTGGTCTGATTGACATGTACCTGATGTTTCCCTACTTCCGAAAATGTGGAATTCATATCGGATACCATTCCGAAGATCCTCCCACCATCATATCCAAAAGTTGCGCTCCATACACCTCCGTCTGCATTTTCGTCCTGATACACTACACTGAAAGGTGCGTTTGGGGATGCTGAATTCGGATATTTTTCATAATTGCCACTAATTGGCAGAATACCGATATTCCTGTCGCCTTGCTGAGCATTCGTAAAATCCATTCCTAAACTGGGATATACTTTAATTCCCGTAAGAACAGGGTTTTCTGAATCCGGATATATCGTGCTTAAAGGCAGTGAAACATCGTCATTTCCTCCACTGTTTTTTCTTCCAAAAGGTCCGAGATTATTGTTGACCGTCACCCTTCCGTAATAAGATGGAATTCTCCAGCCATTCGGGCAAGGATCGAGAGGTGATTTTAGCTCATAAGACCGGCTGTCTGTTCTAATTGCTGCATTACTGCTGTTTGCATTGCTGTTAAGGCCTTTATAATTATCTGCCCACAAATCCCAGGCTTCGAAATTTGTTCCGCTTCCGGCAACTTTGTGCAGGCTGTTGGAAAACCAATTGGCATCATCAGCATTGATAATATAGTTCAATGGATTTTTTACGGAATATCTCACATTGTCTTCAATCTCATTAAAAGGGCGTTCAACGACGGGAATGGTTGAAGAAGATATTTCGTTGTGTTTCAAATATCCCAGCTCGCTTTTAATTTCATAAAAATAAAAATCTTTATAAACCAACGGCGGAAAAGGGTCTTTTCTTCCCCATTCGTACATCAGTCCTGCAGATTTGTGCCAATTGTTCCCTAAAAAACGATTGCTCACAGCTCCCAAATTACGATCCATGTACTGAACTTGTATGAGGTTGTTATTAAAATCAGTTTCAAATCCTTGAGTATAAGTAATTCCATTTGAAGGATCGTCTGTTACCCAAATATGCCAGCTCCAATAGACTTCATTATTTACTTTAAAGGCAATGACTGCATTTCCGTTTCCTAAATATTTATTGATCTGAACTTTAATCTGGGAATCTTCTGGTGAAGAGCCGGGAACAACGGAAACATTCTGAATGAGCCCCGGAACATCTTCCCAAAAAACTGAAGCAGTTTGGCTTCCTGCAGGAACTGGTGTGAAAGTTTCGTTTTGCTTCAGATAATCATAGCCAGACCACATTGCATAAGCTTTTTTTACAGGGATATAGATTCCGCTGAAAGAATTCGCTTTTGCAACGATAGGGTCAAATATATAACTATTGGGGGATCTTATGTAATCGGATGCTTCTTGTGCCAGTATATTTAATGAGAACAATATAGCCAGGCACTTTAGTTTCTTCATATGTTAAAAATTTTCAAAATGCTTTTCGAAATCTTTTTAACATCATTTATGTACACCAAAAATATATCTTTTTTATCTAAAAAATAAAAATATAAGATTATTTATATAAATAAAACAAAACACATCCGTTAAATATACAATATTTTCTATTACAATTTAAAAAAAACTATCAAAATAAATATTTGATTATTTTTTTTAATATATATTACATATATAAAATTACAATTTCTTCAAAAAAAACAAAGAAAGCTAGCAGAAATAAATAAAAAACCATCCAAATCAAATGGATGGCTTATCATATTTCGAATAATATCAATTTATTTTTACTTTTTTTTCGCTTTTGAAGCTTTTTTGGGTTCTGCGAATGCGTTTTTATCTTCTGCAAGAATCCATTTTTTCACCTCATCCAGAGAAATATCTGAAAGTTCTTCCTGGCTGTATTTTTCGCCATCTTTCTTTTTAGGAATTTTAATGTTGGCTTTTTTAAATTTAATAAAAGGGCCCCATCTTCCGTTTTCAATTGAAATTTTTTCTTTTTCCCATTGTTGGATGTAACGGTTGGCTTCTTTCTCTAACTTCGCATCAATCAGTTCATTGATATCGGCTTGAGAAAGATTGTCGAAATCATATTTCTTAGGGACATTTACATAAATACTCTGGTATTTAATAAAAGGGCCGAATCTTCCGACGCCTTTTGTCACCGGCTCACCTTTGTAAGACGCAACCGGAGCATCTGCTTTTTGTTTTTCCCTGATCAATTCCTCTGCTCTTTCCTGGTTCACAGAAAACGGATCTTCGCCTTTCGCAAGAGAAATATATGTTTCACCGAACTTCACATAAGGTCCGAATCTCCCGACTCCGACAGACACGGATTTTCCCTCATATTCATTAAGATCAAAAGGAATTTTGAAAAGCTCCAAAGCTTCTTCAAGAGTAATGGTAGAAATATTCTGATGTGCCAGCAATGAGGCAAATGCAGGCTTTTCTTCATCATCAGATTCGCCAATCTGAATCATCGGGCCAAATCTTCCGATTCTTGCATATACATTTTTCCCGCTTTTCGGATCGGTTCCTAGATTTCTTTCGCCGGTTGCACGATCTGCATTCTCTTCCACATCTTCAATCCTTGGATGAAAATCTTTATAAAACCCCTGAAGAACTTCTTTCCATTTTTCTGAACCATTGGCAATATCATCAAAATCCTGCTCTACTTTTGCCGTAAATCCAAAATCCAGAACTTCGTTGAAATGATTTACCAAAAATTCATTGACGACTTCACCAATATCAGTGGGAACAAACTTGTTTTTATCTCCGCCGAATTTTTCTGTCAGAACTTCTTTTTTAATTCCTGATTTTCCAAGGCTCATTTTGAGAATTTCTCTTTCCTGAGGAAGAATTTCTCTTTTATCAACATATTCGCGATTCTGAATTGTCTGGATGGTCGGCGCGTATGTTGACGGGCGGCCAATTCCCAGCTCTTCAAGCTTTCTCACTAATCCTGCTTCTGTATATCTTGCTGCAGGCTTCGTGAATTTCTCGGTAGCAGTAATTTTTTTATAATCTAAATTCTCTCCTGTTTTTACTTTTGGAAGCAGTTTATCATTGTTTTCTTCATCTTCCTCCTTTGTAATTTCATATACTTTTAAGAAACCGTCGAAGACAATTACTTCTCCTTGTGCTTCAAAGGATTGCGGAAGCTTTGCATCACCGATTTCAATAACGGTTTTTTCGATTTTCGCATTTTCCATTTGCGAAGCCAGTGTTCTTTTATAGATAAGCTGATACAATTTATTCAGCTGGGCATCGCCAATTGATTTTACTGAAAAATCCGTAGGGCGAATTGCCTCGTGAGCTTCCTGTGCAGAAGAAGATTTTGTTGTATAATTTTTTGGTTTGGAATATTTTTCTCCATATTCCGAAATGATTTGGGCTTTCGCACCATTAATTGCATCCTGAGACAAATTCACTGAATCTGTTCTCATATAAGTAATGTATCCTTCTTCGTATAATCTTTGTGCAACACGCATGGTTGCAGTAACGCCATAGCCTAGTTTATTGGAAGCTTCCTGCTGCAAAGTAGAAGTTGTAAAAGGTGCAGAAGCAGTTCTTGTTCCGGGTTTTGTTTCAACATTTAAAACTTTAAAATGAGTCTCTTTTGCCAGTTCGAGGAATTGCTCTGCTTCGTTTTCTTTTTCAAAATCTTTTTTCAGCTTGGCAGAAATTTCCTGTTTGGAATCATTCAGGAAAACACCTTCTATTCTATAACTTGATTTTGGTTGAAAAGCCCTGATCTCATGCTCTCTCTCAACAATCAATCTTACCGCAACTGACTGCACACGGCCTGCAGAAAGGCCTGTTTTTACTTTTTTCCAGAGAACGGGTGACATTTCGAAACCAACAATCCTGTCAAGAACCCTTCTTGCCTGCTGTGCATTTACAAGATTTTGGTCAATCTTTCTGGGATTTTCTATTGCCTTAAGAATGGCATTTTTTGTGATCTCATGAAAAACAATTCTTTTCGTGTTCTGTTCCTTTAGCTTAAGCTCCTGAGCAAGATGCCAGGCAATCGCTTCTCCTTCGCGGTCTTCATCGGAAGCCAGCCAGACAACTTCAGCATTTTTCACAGCTGCTTTAAGCTCGGCAACGAGTTTTTTCTTATCTGCAGAAACCTCGTAATCCGGAGTAAAATCCTCCAGATTAATCCCCATCCCTTTTTTCGGAAGATCGCGAATATGCCCGAAGCTTGATTTGACTTCGAAATCTTTTCCTAAATATTTCTGAATGGTTTTTGCTTTTGCGGGTGACTCAACGATGACTAAATTCTTGGACATGCACGAAAAAATTTCTTGCAAAAGTAGAAACTTTTTTATTAATGAACATTTTTTGCGAAAATTTAAAACAATCTTTCCATAAAAATATGGTTATTAAAATCCTTTTTTACAATCAATTTTATATTAAAAAGACTAATTCCCAACACATTCCCAAAATGACATTTCGATTTCTGATAACTTCCTTAAAACCAACTTTAAGCCTTAAAAAAATATCGCTATTCTCATCAATTTTCACTATATTCGCAGACTTAATTTTAAAGAAGAAACTGACTCGATGAAGAAGTTTAGCGAATATAAAAATCTTGATCTGGTAGGTGTTGCAAAAAACGTATCAGACTTCTGGAAAAACAATGACACTTTCAGAAAATCCGTAGAACTCCGCGAAGGAAAACCGGAATATGTTTTTTACGAAGGACCGCCTTCCGCTAACGGAATGCCGGGGATTCACCACGTAATGGCAAGAGCAATTAAGGATATTTTTTGTCGTTTCCAGACTCAGAATGGGAAACAGGTTTTCCGTAAAGCAGGTTGGGACACGCACGGACTTCCTGTAGAATTGGGCGTTGAAAAAGAGCTCGGAATTACCAAGGAAGATATCGGAAAAAAAATCACGATTGAAGAATACAACGAAGCTTGTAAAAACGCCGTAATGCGTTACACCGATGTTTGGAATGATATGACCGAGAAAATCGGATATTGGGTTGATTTGGATAATCCTTACATCACTTACAAACCAAAATATATGGAAACGGTTTGGTGGCTTTTGAAGCAAATCTATGACAAAGGTTTGATTTATAAAGGTTACACAATCCAGCCTTATTCTCCAAAAGCAGGAACGGGATTATCTTCTCACGAGGTTAATCAGCCTGGCGCTTATCGTGATGTTTCTGATACAACCGTTGTTGCTCAATTCAAAACGTTGTCAGAAACTTTGCCTTCGTTTTTACAAGAATTTGGCGATGTACATTTCTTGGCTTGGACGACAACGCCTTGGACTTTACCTTCAAACACCGCTTTGACAGTTGGCCCAAAAATCGATTATGTTTTAGCTAAGACTTTCAACCAATATACTTTTGAGCCAATTAATATTGTTTTAGCGAAAGCCTTAACAGGAAAACAATTCGGAAAGAAATATGTTGAAGGAACTGATGAAGATTTCACGAATTACACTTCTGAAAGCAAAACGATTCCTTATCAAATCTTAGCAGAATTCAAAGGTGCAGATTTGGTTGGAATCAAATATGAACAACTTTTGGATTACGCAAAACCTTACCAAAATCAGGAAAATGCTTTCCGAGTGATTTCAGGAGATTTTGTAAAAACAGAAGACGGAACCGGAATCGTACACACCGCGCCGACTTTTGGTGCTGATGATGCGAAAGTGGCAAAAGAAGCTTCACCGGAAGTTCCACCAATGTTGGTTTTGGATGAAAACGAAAATCCTGTTCCATTGGTAGATTTGCAAGGTAAATTCTTATCAATTGTTAGCGACGAAATCTATGGTTTTGCTAACGAATATGTAAAAGCTGAATATCTTAATGACGAAGAAAAAGCAACAGAATTAAATATTCAGAAAGAAAATTTAAAATCCATTATTTCCGATTTAAAATCCTATTTATCTGTTGATGAGAGGATTGCTCTTAAACTTAGAAAAGAAAACAAAGCTTTCAAAGTTGAGAAATACGTCCACAGTTATCCGCACAGTTGGAGAACTGATGAGCCTCTGTTGTATTATCCATTGGATTCTTGGTTCATCAAAATGACAGATTTGAAGGACAGGATGTTCGATTTAAATGAAACTATCAACTGGAAACCAAAATCGACTGGTGAAGGACGTTTCGGAAACTGGTTGAAAAATGCCAATGACTGGAACCTTTCCCGTTCGAGATATTGGGGAATTCCGTTGCCAATCTGGAGAACAGATGACAAAAAAGAAGAAAAAATCATCGGTTCTGTTGAAGAACTTTATTTAGCGATAGAAGAATCAATAAAAAAAGGGACAATGTCCCAAAATCCGTTCAAAGGATTCGAAATCGGGAATAT
>DAMDNI010000103.1:0-9615 GCA_032083825.1 Bergeyella sp.
ATGGGCGATTACACAATGCAAAGAATTGCTGGATTTTGGGGTTCCCGTTTTACATTTTTATTCAATGGGGAAAAGTGATAATATCCTGAAAATTGGAAGAGAGATATTTTAATAAAAAAGAGTTCGATTTGTCAACCCTTTTTTATTATTATTGATTTAGAAATTTTACTAATTTTTTCAGGGAATCTTCCTGATTCAGCTTAACTTTATTTTTGTCAATAAAAGTATTGATTTCATCCTTTTTATTTGGAAAAATGTCAACAAACTCTTTTGCATTTTTAGGTATTTTAACTATTTTGTTTTCTGCGGTCTTGATATAATAAACAGGTTTAGAAGTTTCAAATTTAGGCGGGATAGACGAAGTCAGAGTTGTAGTTGCTACAACCTCAGGTTTAAACTTTGTTTTTATTTTCGTTAATAAAGTATTTTTACCTTTCTCCAGTTCAAAGAAATAACCTAATCCTTCGTCATAATTTTCGAGGACTAAAACTTCATGACTTTGTTTAAAAACAAATTTTGTAAAAGGCTCGGATTTAGGCAGAATATAAACATCGGCACCGTTAGAATATTCTATTTCGTCAGTATAAGTGTTATATCTTATTGAAATCCATTCTTCACCATCATTATAGGTTGCTGCTAAAAAATTAGGGTAATAAAATGCACTTCCGGAGATATCTTTATATGCTAATTCTTTATCATTATTTCCACTAACTTTATCCATGAACTTATTGAATCGGTTGATTTCGCTAAGGCTGATTTGTTGTGCATTCAGGGAAATAAAGGCTGCGATACCTAAAAATGAAAAAAACTTTTTCATAAAATTATTTCTTATTTTTTTCAAATTTATAATTATTTTCTGTTCCATTAAAATTATTTTTATTTAAATGTCTGTTTTGCTTTAATTTAATTCCGGATGTCTTTTGAAAGCTTTATTATCATCAAATAAATAACGGTATGTTGCCAGCTTTCTTGTAACCTGCGTATCAAGATGTTCGGCAATTTTCATCATTTTAGGGTTGAAATCGCCAATCCATTGCAGTTCTGTTATTTCAAAATCAGTGTTTTTGCGGAGATGTTGTGTGCCTTCCCAAATCATATAACCGTCAATTCCTGTACGTTGCCATTCCGGGACAACACCAAAAACAAGCCCAACCATTTTGGTGTTTTTGCTGAATTTTTTCAGCCAGAGAAATTTTAGCTTTTGGAAGAACCCGAATTTTCCGTTCAGGAATTTGAACCATTGGTTAAGATCCGGAATGTTAATCCACATAGCAATTGGTTTCTCATTTTCGTACACAAACCATGAAATATGCTCATTGATGATAAGTTTCATTTTTTTAAACATTTTGACCACTTTAGCAAGTTCCATTGGTTTTTCCTGGCCGCGGTTTGCCCAGGCTTTATTGTAAATTTCGGTGAAATCTTCAGCAAATTTACCAAGGTTATTTTTGGTCATGCGTTTTGCCGTAATCGAAGGGTTTTTGGAATGTTTTGCATGCATGAGCGTAAAAACGCGGGAAACTTCTGCACGAATTGGGCGGGTGTAACATAATTGGTTAAAATAAACCTGAAACCCGTAATTCTCAAAAAGTGTTTTGTAATAAGGGAAATTATAATTCGTTCCATACAAAGGTTCTGTAAATCCTTCGATCAGAAGTCCCCAGAATTTATCACGTTCTCCAAAATTAATGGGCCCATCTATTGCTTCAATTCCTCTTTTTTGAAGCCAGTTTTTGCAGAAATCAAAAATAAAATCGGCGGTTTCCTGGTCATTAATACAGTCAAAAAAACCGATTCCGCCGGTTGGCTGTTCCTGCTCGTATTTGTTATTGATGAATACTGCAATTTTTCCGACAGTTTTGTTGTTGTTTAGGAATAAAAATCGTTCGCATTCTCCGTTTCGGAAGAATTTGTTTTTAAGGGGATCAAAAACCTCTTCAATATCTTTATCTAAAGGCCGGATATAATTGCTGTCGTTTTTATAAAGCCTGACCGGAAATTCAAGGAATTCCTTTTTGCTTTTTTGGTCGTTTACCCTAATCGCTTTAAGCATTCTGTGAATATAAGCATTTGTATTTAATTGTAATTAGGGCAATCCTGAACTTTTATATCTGATAATTTAACTTGCTGATGATTGAATAATATCGTGATTTCCGGAAAGCTGCCATAGCTGCAGTCGGAAACCATATCACGGAAATTTCCGTTTTCTGCAATTATTTTTACAGTCTTGCCAGTGATTTCATAATTGTTTTCTGAAAAAACAAGGTTGTCCAAAGGATATTCTGTACCGTTAAGTTTTATCTTTCCTGAATGATCCTGAGTGTCAAAACTGACAATGGTTTTCCCGTTTTCTGTAAAAATAACTTTTCCGGGTTCCGCCTGGTCAGAAATGGTTTCTACTCTGAAGGCATTTGGATCTTCCGGCGATTTTATTGTTACAGAATCTGATGTCTGCGAGTCTATCGTGTTTTCTTCTGTAATTCTGGCTTCTTTTTTACAGGAATAAAGTGCTAATCCGCAAAGGAATATTAATATTTTTACTTTCATAAGATTAATTTATTTTACTAAAACAAGATATTCAAATGGCTGTAATGTAAAAGTATCGTTGCCTTTCAGTTCTATTTTTTTGTTTGTAAAAAGCTCGGTGTAATTCCCTTTATCATATTGTGTTTTGAGCGTTACAGTTACATTTTCTTTACTGAAATTAATGATGGGAATTACTTTGTCACCGTTCTTTTCCCGTGCAAAGGAAATGACTTTCTCCATTTGGTCGCTATAAATCCTTACCATTTCACCACCCCAATTTCCGTTCCATAATGCTTGGTTTTTGTGTTTTAAATGAAAAAGCTTTGTGAAGATTTCATTGTTTCTATGAGGTTTCCAATCGATTAAATCTTTGTCAAAAAAATTAAGGCTTTTGTCTAAACCGGCTTCCTGCCCGCTGTAGCAAAGAGGCATCCCATTGACCACGCCAGTCATCACTATTGAAGCTTCCAAACCTTTTCCGAAATTGGAATATTGCGTGCCTTCCCAAGAATTTTTATCATGATTTTCAGTAAATGTCATTCTGTAGGCATTATGGGGAACGGAATTTACGTCATGAGACATATATTCTACGAGCCCGCCGATTTTCTGATGATTGACGGCTTCTTTCATCTTGTCCCACAAAGTCCACGAATATGTTGCATCAAAAGATTTTTTATAAAGATCGCGGCTTTCCCATTCTGCAAGCATGAAAACAGGTTTGATTTCATCAAGTTCTGCTCTTGCATTTTCCCAGAAATCTACCGGGATGAATCCTGCAACATCGCAACGATAACCGTCAATACCAGCTTCTTTGACCCAAAATTTTAAAGCATCTGTCATATACTTTCTGAAATCAGGATTGTTGTAATCAAAATCAATAACGTCATCCCAATCATACCAAGGTGTCGGCTGAAAATTGCCTTCCCTGGTTTTTGTGTACCAATCCGGATGTTCCTTTGCAAGTGGATTGTCCCATGCAGAATGATTGCCCACCCAATCAATAATAACAAACATTCCCATAGAATGGATTTTTTTCACTAAATGTTTAAAATCATTCATATTCCCAAATTCCGGATTGATTCCCAGAAAGTCTTTTACGGAGTAATAACTTCCGAGCTTCCCTTTTCTGTTTTTTTCTCCGATGGGATGGATAGGCATCAGCCAGACAATATCTACTCCCATATCTTTTAGTCTGGGAAGATGATTCTCAAATGCTTTGAAAGTCCCTTCCGGCGTAAACTGCCGGATATTGACTTCGTAAATAGTTGCATTTTTGCTCCATTCAGGATGTTTGATTTCAACATACTCTTTTGGCTGGTATCTAGGATCTTTATTTTGTCCCTGAATGCAATTCAGAAAAAATAATAAGAAGAAAAAAAGGGTGAAATTACGGGCCATATTTTTTTTATTAAAAGTAAGGAAAAACATGGAAAGTAAAATATGAAAAAACACTGCAAAAATGCAGTGTTTTTAGTGGAGTTGGAGGGATTCGAACCCTCGTCCAAACAAGCAATACATAAGATTTCTACATGCTTATTCTGCTATTGGTTTTCGAGTAAAAGCAGAGAGCAAACACCCAACTTTTACCTTAACTTCTAAATTTTTCGAGTTTTAGCCGAAGTTTCTAAAACCTTATTTCTGCATTGCTATGCCTCAATATCAAATGCTGCAGAACAAAGCATTTGTGAGACATCTTGCCTCCTTACTATCTTCGGGAGAGCGCTGAATCCTACTAAACTTCAGATTAAGCAGCAAGAGCAAACTCTTGGTCGCCAGTTAAATTGCTGTAGCAAGGGATTAAAGAGATCGCGCTACGGTTCTCTGCATGCTTACTTACCCATTGATCTTGCTGTCGAAACCAGTCAACCCCGTTTGAATAAGACTGCGAAATTACATAAAAAACCATACCAAACAAACATTCCGTATCACTATTACACAAACTTTTATTATAATTTTTGGGGCGCATCCCTTTCTTTTGCATAGGCTGTAGCTTGTTTCGGGCTATCCGTTGCAATCTTTCAGCCACCGCCTAAAAGGATTTCCACTTCTATCTCTCGCGCAAAAAGGATTTCTGTTAGAAATTTTTTAACATATTTCAAACCATCGTTTTCTAAAAAAATCTTAAAAGCGGTTAAAAGCGGTTAAACTTTAATTTCAAATCTAGGCAAATGGTTTGTACAACGGATTATCCGATTATTTTTACTTAAAAATCTGTGCCTGTGAAACTAAAATTATTTTCTCTTTTTTTCTTTGTTTTTGCATCTCTTTTTTATAGTCAGAAGAGATACATTTTAGGAAATGTAAAAAACGAAATCCACAAAGACATTCCGGATACTTATATTTACAATCCCCGTACAGAAGAGCTTACGGTGACGGATATTTCCGGAAACTTTATTATCTCGGCTATTGCGTCTGACGAATTGAGAGTGGTTAAAAAAGGATACGAAAGAACCTATATCAAAATTAGTGATGACGAATTCACAAAACCGGTTGAGGTTGTTCTCAGCAAAATTCCTTACGAAATTCCTGAGGTGGAGATTGCTTTTAATCCGACTGGAGATTTGAAAAAAGATTTGGGATATTTCAAAACTTCAGAAAAAACAGCACGTTTGAATACAGAAATGACGGACTATATGAAAGGCCCAATGAATTCTCCGATTCCGCAAAATAAAATTCCGTCGGCTTTTGCTCCGCCTGATTTTTCAGCAGGACAGGCAAATGTTTTGGGGATTTTAAGTGCTGCTGCCGGACTTTTGAAAAAAGCGACATCTCCTGCAGTTACAACGCCAAATTTTGCTGAAACACAAGATTTTTATCGTCGTGTTAAAGATGTTGTTGATATTAATTATTTCAAAGGTTACGGCATGTCAGAATATGATTTTGAGATATTTTTGGCGTATGTAGATAAAACGGCTTCGCTTACAAAACGTTTTCACAAGAATTTTAATAAAGCAGCAATAGAATCCGAGCTGAAACTGGCACTTGTAAATTATCTCAAAACCCACAAACTGGATTCCTGATGTTCCGGCTTTTTGTAGTATTTATTTTTTTCATTTCTTCACCATTCTGCTCTCAGCAAGTTTCCGGAATTATTACTGATGATGAAGAAAACCATCTGTCCGGAGTTATGATTTTTAATGTTAACACCCAGCAGAAATCTTATTCGGATAAAAATGGAAAATTCTCAATCGAAGCTGTTCCGAATCATGAATTACGTTTTGTGAGGAACGGATTTGACAGGAGCTCCAAAATTGTATGGACGATTGATTTTTCCCAGGGATTAAAAATTATTCTTAAAAGAACTATCGCCGAAATAGAAGAAGTGGAAATCAAATCTCAGCCTACAGGAAATTTAACAAAAGACGCACAAAATCATGGCGATACAAAACAGGTTGCAAAGCTGAAGAATGAGATGGCAAATTACATTCTGGCAAAATCTGCTCCTGAAGTTTTAGCACCGAAACCCGGAGAATTTGTACAGCCTAAAAATGCAGGATTCGCAGTTGGAGCTCCTGATTCAAAATGGGATGATGTTGATTTTATGAAATTTCTTATCTCCAATATTGATGAAGAATTTTTTACGGAAGATCTTCAGCTTAAAGAATCGGAAATTCAAAGCTTTGTATATTATATTTTCCGGAATTTTGAAAGGAAAGATATTCTATTCTATGGAGTTTGTACGCAAGCTGACCTGTCCAGATTTATGATCGAAGCGTACAGCAAACTTGATCCTTATCGAAAAAACCTGCCTAATAATCTTCCTAAAAAATCAAAAGAGAAGTGATTTTTCAGTTTTTAATTGTTTTTTTAAGGAAGCAAAAAATGATTCGGAATATTTAAAAATCAATAAAATCAAAAATGTTAAGAAATTCTTAAAATTCGGAACGAAGTTTGATATCTGGCTCATAACATTTACCAAATAAAAATATTATGAACAGAAACATTATTGCTATTTCCATTGCTGCGCTGGGATTTATCATTGGTCTTGCTTTTTTTGGGAACGCTATTAAAAATCGGAACAAATCAGAAAATACCATTTCGGTTACAGGATTAGGAACTAAAAAATTCGTTTCAGACCTTATCGCTTGGAACGGGAATTTTTCCAGGAACAGTTTTGAGCTTAAGGAAGCTTACGATGCTTTAGCAAACGACCGGAAAATTATCGAAAATTATCTTATCTCAAAAGGAATCCCAAAAAACGAAATCGTTTTTTCTTCTGTAGATATTCAGAAATTATACAATTACAGTAATGATTCAAATGGTAACAGCAACCGTACTTTTGGAGGTTATCAGCTATCACAGTCGGTTTCTATTGACAGCAAAGATGTTGCTAAAATTGAAAATCTTTCAAGGAATATCACAGAAATCATCAATCTTGGAATCGAATTTACTTCGTCTCCGCCAAGTTATTTCTATACCAAGCTTGCAGATGTTAAGCAGCAAATGATTGCCGATGCAACCAAAGATGCAAAAGAACGAGCGGAAAAGATCGCTGAAAATGCAGGAAGCAGTTTAGGAAATCTTAAAAAAGCAACAATGGGTGTTATCCAGATTACTGCACCCAACTCTAATGAAGATTATTCGTATGGCGGAACATTCAATACTTCTTCTAAAGAAAAAGAAGCCAGCATTACGATAAAACTTGAATATCAGGTTGATTAAGATGAAATTATTGTCAGAGCCATTCAAAAAAGCTTTGACAATTTTTATTTATAAACGGTTTGGTGAATTTCGGAGATGATCTCTGAAGAACTAATGATCTCAAAATTACTTAAAAGGAAAAGATTAAGCGGTTGCTTTCCTTTCCCATAACTTGGCTGGATATAATCATCAGCAACGATACTAAAACCATTTCTGAGATAAAAGCCGATTCTTCTCGAAGCAGTTTCATTTAGATGCTCCGGCTCTGATTCAAGAATGATTTCTGAGAATTGACTGCATAACTTTTCAAGAATTTTTCCTCCTAATTTTCTGTTTCGGAAAGTTTCAAAAACTTCGAAATGTTCAAGGAAAACAAACTCTGAAAGCAGCCATATAATTAGATATCCGACGTTTTCCTGGTTTTCGGAAACACTTAAGATCTTTACATTTGGATTGGTGAACAGTTGAACAAATTGCGGCTCATCACGTCTTTCATCTTCAGGAAAACTTGAGATGTATGAATGATAAATTTCCTTTGCACAAGGCTCTTGAAATGATTTTATTTCATTAAATTCCATAAGGATTTTAAAGATCAAAAACGTTCGGACGCCGCGTGATGAACATATCTTTAATCCAAAGAGTAAAAGCCAGGCCAAGATAAATCAGGAAAAAAATTCCCGCTGTTGCAAACGTAGAATAAATGAAAAAAATACGAAGTTTTGAAACCGGAATCCCGACTTTTGCACCCATTCTTGTCAATACTCCAAACCATTCGCGCTCGATTTTGTGACGGAAATTATTGATGAATTTTGGCTCTTTCATTGGTTTTGCTTTACTTTAGGTGGAGCTTTTTAACAGCTGGAATCCAATGCTGCAATTTAAGCAATTTTTTGCAGAACAGAATTTTTTGAAATGATAAATGAAACTCTGGCTTTCCAATGCATTTTTACAAATTATTTCCAAATTTTTCCATTGGTCTATTAATGTATTTTTTTCGGCTGAAATATCTTTGTAAAATGCTATTATCTCTTCCGCAATGTTCTCGTTATGATGTTTATGATAAGTATATTTCAATGGTAAAATGGCATTCAGGATGATAAGATCAACGAAATCTTTAGTTAATGTTTTCTCATAGCTTCTTTGAGATTTTTTATTAAAGGTGAAATGGAAATCCCAATATTCGCTTGCAGCAACTCCATTGAAGATCTGATGAAGATGTTCCGATGTTTCTGCATTTATGATTTTTGAGAATAAATGATTTTCACGAGAATAAAGATTTGCCAGCTGAGAAAGACGAATTGTCGGGAAATTCGGAGGACGGAGCCTCGAAAATTTTGGAAAGAATTGTTCTGAAGAAACTCCATGTTTAGCAGCAATAAAACTATATTCACGCTGCCAGGTTTTCATTTGTCCGTCAGTAGGATTTTCCAGCCAGCCGCATTTTCCGAATAATAAAGCTTCAAGTTGGTTTTTGTTCTGGCAGATTTTTCGGATTACTGCAAAATCAATATTTTCAGCAAGTTCCTGAAAGATCCGGGCATTTATTTTTAGTCCGAAAGAGTAGGCGAGCAGATGAAAAAGAGTGGCTTCGTAATCGTTTTTATAATTGCGGAGATGCGTCTCTATTTCAATTGATTTTTCATCGAGTTTCGAAAGTATTGTTTCCTCACAAAATCCAAAAGGGATTTTGTCGGGATCAAAAATTTTTTCACATGCAATGAATCGGTTTTCCTGCATAAGCAATTCATGCTTTAAGAGGATTTCGGAATCAATATATTCTTTCAGTTCAAGCGTGGGAATGTTTTTCTTTTTAAACTCGTCTATTTCCGTATCATTCAGATAAACAACGTGTAGGATAATGTTTTCAAAATTAGAATCAGAAGAATGCTGATGAAAAATCCAGTCGGAAGAACGGACATGAAGTTCAATATTTCCTGCTAAAACTAATTCTTTCGTTTTGATTTTTGCATACAAAAAATCCGGTCCGGAATCATGGTTCCATTTTCCAAAATCCAGGATTTCGATGGGGTTTCCATCAGTATCTTTAAAGTCAATTTTTTTGAAAACCTTATAATTCCAAAGATATTGGAGGAGCTTTTCGTTCATTGTGTGTTTTTTGTAAACTGAAATTACAAAAAACAACCTATACATTACTCGTTCAGAGCTAAATTTTTGGAATGGAAATTTTTAATGGTTTGCTGATACATTTCTTCGTAAAGCGGAAGAATATTTTTAAGATCAAACTTGATTGCCTGATTTTTAGCATTTTCTTTCATTTTTTGCAGCAATTTTTCGTCGCTCAAAAGCTTGATGGTATAATTGCTCATTGCTTCTACATTACCGACTTCAGCAAGATATCCGGTTTCTCCCTGAATATTCACCTCCGGAATTCCACCTGCATTTGAGCTTACAACCGGAGTTGAAGCTGCCATTGCTTCCAAAGCTGCC
>DAMDNI010000104.1:0-9566 GCA_032083825.1 Bergeyella sp.
AAAGCTAAGCAACGACTTGGCGAAAAGTCAAACCGTGTAAAATGGATAGTTGAAGATGCCGGTACATTTAAACCCACAGAACAATATGATTTTTGGCACGACAGGGCTGCTTTTCATTTTTTGACAGAGGATAATGAAATTGAAAGCTACATCGATACGGTTAAACAGAACATTAAACCAACAGGAATTTTGGTAATCGGGAGCTTTTCAGAACAAGGTCCGATAAAATGTAGTGGTATTGAAATCAAACAGTATTCTGAAAGTTCATTGGAAAGTCGCTTTAAGGAACATTTAAATAAAATAGAATGCTTTACCGTAGACCACAGAACACCTTTTAATACCAATCAGAACTTTGTGTTTTGCAGTTTTAGAAGAAAAAGATGAGTTGGAATAAAAATATCGATAAAAAAATGAAATGGCAGATCTTATCAAAGTTTCACCATTCATTTTAGTTTGTTGATATAGTAGACAGACAGCTTCACAGTATCATTAGTCAAAAATAAAACAGATGAAAAATCTACATTTGATTGTCGTTTGTTAATAGTTGCGAAATTTAAAAAGTTTATTAATAATAAGTTTTTGTTTTTCAAGAATTTTTATTTTAAAAGTTTTTAGAATATTTAGTTAAACTTTGAAAAATATATTTATATTTGTAAAGTGAGATTAGTTAAGTTCTTTTTAATTATTTATTTCATGGTGCTTGCCGTAGTGCCTTGTAGTGATATCCATGCGCAGTCTCCAAATAATTCTAAAGATTCTTACAGTACTATTAGCAATTCTGAAGATTCTCATTCTAAAGACAAAGGAGATATTTGTTCTCCATTATGTACCTGTAACTGTTGTCAGATAACAGTAGCATCTTCTAAAATAGAGCCTTTAATGCCTTTATCACAAAAGGTAACCGAATATTTCTCAAAAAAAATTCATTTTCAAAAAAATGATTTTGCTCATTTGGTGTATGACCAGATTTGGCAACCCCCTAAAATTTAATTTTTATTGATTTAATGTAAGACGTGTGTCTTTCATCATTTTGTCGTGGAAACTTTGCAATATCATTGCATCGTGTTTCCGCTCATCTTTGTCGTTCATAATTCATCCTTTTTTTTTGATGAAATGAGCTCGACATTCAATAAAATTTAAATCCAATGTTAGATAATATCATAAGATTTAGCATCAAAAATAAAATCATCATAGGCTTGATGACTTTGATGTTAGTCATTTGGGGTGCTTGGAGCGCCACAAAATTACCTATTGATGCCGTACCGGACATCACCAACAATCAGGTACAGATTATTACAGTTTGCCCGACGCTTGCAGGACAGGAAGTGGAGCAACTCGTTACTTTTCCAATCGAGCAAAGTATTGCCAATGTCCCAAATATTGAAGAAACAAGAAGTATTTCAAGGTTTGGGCTATCAGTTATTACCGTTGTTTTCAAAGAAGATGTAGACGTTTATTTTGCCCGTCAGTTAATCAGCGAACAATTAAAAAGAGCTGCCGAAGAAATTCCGAAAGGTGTGGGAACACCTGAAATGGCTCCTGTAAGTACAGGTTTGGGCGAAGTCTATCAATATATTCTTCACCCTAAAAAAGGCAGTGAGAAAAAATACAGCAGTAAGGAGCTAAGAACAATGCAGGACTGGATTGTCCGCAGACAGCTTAACGGAACTCCTGGTGTTGCGGAAATTAACAGCTTTGGAGGAGAGTTGAAACAGTATGAAGTTGCAGTAAATCCAAACCGTCTAAAAGCAATGGGAGTAAGTATTACAGATATATTTACTGCTTTAGAGAAAAACAATCAAAACACCGGAGGTGCTTATATTGATAAAAAGCCGAATGCCTATTTTATTCGTGGAATCGGAATCGTTACTTCGATTGAAGATGTAAAAAATATAGCTGTCAAAAATGAAACGGGTAGTGTTCCGATTTTCATTAAAGATGTAGCCAATGTTGGCTTAGGCCACGCAGTCCGTTATGGAGCTTTGACTTATAATGGCGAAGTAGATGCAGTGGGAGGTGTAATTATGATGCTGAAAGGCGCCAATAGTAATGAAGTCGTTCAAAGAGTTAAAGAAAAAATTCCTACCATTCAGAAATCGCTTCCGGCAGATGTTGTGATTGAGCCATTTTTGGACAGAACAGATCTGGTAGGAAGAGCAATCAGTACTGTAGAAAAAAACCTGATTGAAGGAGCATTGATCGTAATCTTTGTCTTGGTTATTTTCCTTGGAAATTTAAGAGCTGGTTTGATTGTAGCTTCAGCAATTCCCCTTTCATTGCTATTTGCTTTAGGAATGATGAATGTTTTTGGGGTAAGCGCCAACCTGATGAGTTTAGGAGCTATTGATTTTGGTTTGATTGTAGATGGTGCAGTGATTATTGTCGAAGCCACCCTTCATCATCTTGGAATGAGAAAAAGTATGAAGGTAATGACTCAAAATGAAATGGATGAAGAGGTTTTCCTTTCTGCGTCAAAGATTAGAAGCAGTGCTGCATTCGGAGAGATCATTATTTTAATCGTTTATATTCCGATTCTAACTTTAGTGGGTGTTGAAGGTAAAATGTTCACACCAATGGCTAAGACAGTAGGATTTGCAATTCTAGGAGCTTTTATTTTGTCACTGACTTATATTCCTATGATGAGCGCCTTAATCTTGTCAAAAAAGCCATCTCATAAAGAGACTTTCTCAGATAAGATGATGAACAGACTCCAAAAAATCTATCAGCCACTTCTGGAAAAAGCCCTGAAAATTAAATATTGGCTTGTAGGAGTGACAATTGCCATATTTGCCATTGCAGTTTTGATTTTTGGTAGAATGGGAGGAGAATTTATTCCTCAGTTACAAGAAGGAGATTTTGCTTTTCACTGTATTTTACCACAAGGAAGTTCTTTAAGTCAAAGTATAGAAACTTCTATGCAGGCTTCAAGAATTATCAAGCAATTCGATGAGGTAAAAATGGTTGTCGGAAAAACAGGAGCTGCAGAAGTCCCTACTGATCCTATGCCGCCGGAAGCCACGGATATGATTGTCGTACTAAAACCACAGGATGAGTGGAAAACCAAGAAATCTTATGAACAATTAGCCGACGAAATTTCTGAAAAACTGGAGACCATTCCAGGAGTTTTCTTTGAAAAAAACCAGCCAATCCAAATGCGTTTTAATGAACTAATGACCGGTATCAGACAGGACGTTGCGGTGAAGATATTTGGTGAGAATTTAGATTCATTGGCAATTTATGCAGATAAAACAGCAAAAGTTATTCAATCGGTTCAGGGAGCAACTTCCCCACAAATAGAACGTGTTAGTGGACTGCCGCAGATTAATGTAGAATACGACAGAACAAGAATGGCCAATTATGGACTGAATATTCAGGATGTCAACAGTGCTGTAAGTACTGCATTTGCGGGACAGGCAGCAGGACAGGTTTTCGAAAATGAAAGAAGATTCGATCTTGTTGTCCGTTTAGACAGTCTGAACAGAACTAATATCGATGATGTAAATAACCTGATGATCTCCACCAATTCCGGAGTGCAGGTTCCTCTTTCACAGGTGGCAAATGTCAGTTATAAATTAGGTCCCGCACAAATCAGTCGTGAGGCAGGAAAAAGAAGAATTGTTATCGGTTTCAATGTCAAAGGCAGAGATGTTGAAAGCGTTGTGGAAGATATTCAGAAAAAGCTGGATCAACAGGTTAAACTTCCGTCGGGATATTATTTCACCTATGGTGGTCAGTTTGAAAATCTAAAGGCGGCGAGCGCAAGGTTGATGATTGCTGTTCCTGTGTCGTTGCTACTGATCTTTATGCTTTTATATTTTACATTTCACTCTTTTAAACAGGCTGCGCTAATTTTTACAGCCATTCCAATGAGTGCTATTGGTGGTGTTTTCGCTTTAATATTAAGAGATATGCCATTCAGTATCAGTGCAGGAATTGGATTTATTGCTTTATTTGGAGTTGCGGTTTTGAACGGAATTGTTTTGATAGGCACTTTCAACCAACTGGAAAAAGAAGGCGAAACCGATATTCTAAAGCGCGTATTGGTAGGTACCAAAACGAGGTTGAGACCCGTTTTGATGACAGCGACGGTGGCTTCATTAGGATTTTTGCCAATGGCAATTTCTACGGGAGCAGGAGCAGAAGTTCAGAAACCACTGGCAACAGTTGTTATTGGAGGTTTGGTAACAGCTACATTCCTGACATTATTTGTATTGCCTATGCTTTATATTATTTTTAATACAAAAATCAACATAAAGAAAATAGGTAATAAATCAGTTGCAACACTTGTGATATTAGGATTCTTATTTTTAGGTCAGACTTTTAAAGCACAGCAGGGTAATCCGTTGAGTCTTGAGGAGGCTACCAAGATGGCGCTAACCAACAATAACCTGATGAAGTCAAAAGATCTGGATATTAAGGCCACGGAAGCATTATTGCCTACCGCCAAAGAACTTCCTAAAATGAATGCAGATATGCAATTGGGACAGTATAACTCGAAAAAGTTTGATCAAATGTTTTCCATTTCTCAGACAATTCCATTTCCCAGCTTATTTAAAGCCAAAAAAGACCTTATTAACGAGCAGGTGAAAGGTAAACAAATAAGTAAAGAGGTGTCTGCAAATGAACTCGCTAAACAGGTTAGAACATATTATTATCAGATTGAGTACTTGCAGTACAATCAGACAAAACTTCAAAACCTGGACAGCTTATATACCGATTTTATTAGAATTGCAACAGTTAGGTTTAAAGCGGGAGATGTTAAAAAAATTGAAATTAATACCGCTGAAACGCAGAAAGGAGAAATTAATCTGTTACTCAAACAAAATTGGGTGTATTTGATTAATGCTTACAAAAACCTAAAGGCACTTTTAAATACTTCTGAGGATTTTACCATATTATATGATGAGAATTATCATCCTCTGAAAGCGGATTATGTTCTGGACAGTACTGTTGTTGCAAGACATCCTACGGTAAGGGCTTTTTATCAGGATATGGAGATTGCTGAGAAAAACAAAAAGGTTGAAAAGTCCCTAGGTTTACCGGATTTCACAATAGGTTATACAAATCAGTCACTGATTGGTTTTCAGACTGTAAATGGAATGGATCAATATTTTAACGGTGGAAACAGATTTCATTCTGCAACAATTGGAGTTTCTATTCCATTAACTTTTGGTGCAACCAAGGCGAGAATTCGTTCACTGGATTATCAAAAGCAAATGGCGGAGTCCAATGCGAAGTTTCAGCAAAAACAATTGGAAGCACAGCTTGAAAATGCTTTGAACCAATATCAGCAAAATATAAAACAGTATGATTACTATGTCAATCAGGCTATTCCAAATGCTGAGAAGATTACAAAAGCAGGGCAGTTGGGATATAAAACAGGGGAAATATCATATGTGGAATATCTTTTTGCTTTGCAGACTTCTACCAATATTCAGTTGAAATATCTGCAATCCATTCAGCAGGTCAATGAATCTGTCATTATCATTAATTCAATAATCAATCAATAAAATGAAATGCCTGTAATGCTATTAATTAATCAGTATTACAGGTACTTCATCTGACAAATAAATTTATAAAGATGAAAATCAAATATAGTATTGTATCTCTAGCTTTAATTTCACTTTTTGCTGTTAGTTGCGGAAAGAAAGATACAGCGGAAGCAACAACAGAAAAACCCAAAACAGAACAAGCTGAAGAGGGTGCTCACGAAGAAGGACCGAAAACTATTGCTGAACTTACAGAAGAACAAATGAAATCTGTAGGAGTCTTACTGGGACAAGTTGAAATGAAAGACCTAACGTCAACCATAAAAGCCAACGGATTGTTGAGGGTTCCTAATGATAAAAAAGCTACAGTGACCTCTTTATATGGAGGTGTTATTAAGACCATTAATTTTCAGATTGGTGATTATGTAAGAAAAGGGCAGGTGTTGGCAAGCATCAGTAATCCAGAATACATTCAGCTGCAGGAGCAATATTTAACCGTAAACAGTCGAATATCTTTTGCAGAGCAGGAATTCAGAAGGCAGAAAGAGCTATTTGACAATGATGCAGGAGCCAAAAAGAATCTACAGAGTTCTGATGCCGAACTGAAGAGTCTGAGAACACAAAGAGCATCTTTACAGAGACAACTTCAGCTGATGGGCATAAGCCCAGGAAGAGTCAACAATGGAAATCTCCGTTCAGGATTGGTTATTACTGCTCCTATCAGTGGTGTAATTAGTAATATCAATGCACAAATAGGAAGTTATGTAGATGTTTCATCACCGGTTTTGGAAATGATAGATAACAGTTCAATTCACTTGGATCTTCAGGTATTTGAAAGAGACTTACCTAAAATGAAAGTAGGTCAGAAAGTACAGTTTAAATTAACCAATAATCCTGAAATATTTTATAATGCAACGGTTTACAGTATCGGTTCTTCTTTTGAAAATGAAAGCAAGACCATTTCTGTTCATGCCAATGTTACAGGAAATAAAGTGGGGTTGATCGACGGAATGAATATCACAGGTGTAATTAATCTTGAGAGTGCGACAACGCCTGCAGTTCCCGATGAGGCAATTGTAGAGGCTGACGGTAAGTTCTATGTATTTGTACAGACAGACAAAAAAGCTGAGGAGCATGAAGCTCTAGAGAAGGCAGATGATGATCATGGACATGGACATGATGAAGGAGAAGCTGAACACGGTCACAAAAATGAACAGGAAGCTGGTAATCATGCAAAGGAGCAGGGAAAGAAAATGAATTTTGAGAAAGTGGAAGTAGCCAAAGGCTCATCTGAAATGGGATATACTGCTATTACTCCTGTCGTTGAAATACCAAAAGATTCAAAAATTGTAGTGAAAGGAGCTTTTTTCGTGAATGCTAAATTATCAAATGCCGGAGATCACGGACATTAGTAAACTAAAAGAGTGAAATTAACCTTAAGGTGTTTCACTCTTATTTAAAATTTAATGATTATGGCCTTAAAACAAGAACTTGAAAAACAAGGTAACTGGCTATTCAGATACAGAAGTTTTTTACCGCTCATCATTCTTTTCATTGGTTTAGCAGTTTTTATTGAGACCAATTGGAACAGAAGTATCTCTGAATGTAATGTTTATTATGAATTGTTTTGCCTCCTTATAAGTATTTTCGGATTAAGCATAAGGATTTACACAGTTGGCTTTACTCCAAAAAATACATCAGGCAGAAACACAAAAGCGGGTCAGGTAGCTGATGAATTAAATACGACAGGAATTTACAGTATTGTCAGAAATCCACTGTATCTCGGAAATTTCTTTATGTGGCTTGGTTTAGCTCTGTTGACTGAAAGCATATGGTTTATAGTTTCATTCGTCCTTTTTTATTGGATCTATTATGAAAGAATCATATTTGCTGAGGAGCAATTTCTTGAAAGAAAATTTGGGGATTATTATATCAGGTGGACTGAAAGAGTACCTCCGTTTATACCTAATTTTTCATTGTTCAAAAGTAATCAGCTGAGGTTCAGTATCAGAAAAGTTTTGCTTAAAGAAAAAAACGGACTTTTTGCCATCTTTCTGATTTTTACTGTATTTGATATTTCGGCAGAAGTTATGAATAACCATCTTCATTTCAATAATGTTTTTATTATAGGTTGCATAGTGACTATGCTGTTATATGTTGTTTTGAAAATAATAAAAAGAAATAAAGGGTTCTCCCTAGAAATTAACAAGTAGAAAAAATATAAATATCAAATACAAAAAAGCGATGTTACTCAACAAAAGAATTTCGATAGGATATTTTGTCCGTCAGATTAAGTACCAGATCATATTGATTGTATTTTTTGCTTTTTTTATAGGTTTTTTGGATGATATATCTCTATTTAAAAAAATATCTATTCCATTAAGTATCCCCGCATTGCTGGGAACGGCAGTGTCATTACTTCTGGCATTCAGAACAGCACAGTCATATGAAAGATGGTGGGAGGCAAGAACCGTATGGGGCGCTATCGTCAATGATTCAAGATCTTTTATAAGATTAGTAAGACAGTTTGTTCCTGAACTACCCGAGGAGAGCAGGCTAGTTGCAGAAAGACAGATTGTGTGGGTGTATGCCTTGGGTGAAGCATTGAGAAAACAGGTATTTTCAGATAAAGTGAAGAATTATCTGCAGTCCCATAACATTACAGGAACAAATATTCCTAATGCAATTTTGGATAAGCATTCCGAACAGATTAGAAAAATTGCTGCGGAAGGTCATATTTCTGATTTTAAAGAAGTTCAGTTAAATGAGGTTCTTATGAGATTATGCGACAGCATGGGAAAATGCGAGCGATTGAAAAATACAGTATTTCCAAGAGCTTACAGTATCCTGCTGCATACATTGATTTATGTTTTTGCTTTTTTATTGCCTTTTGGTTTGGAAGATTCTCAGTTGACTGTCGAAATAGTCACTACTATTATTGTCCCTATTATATTTATTACGATAGAGAAAACAGCTATTATCATGCAGGATCCTTTTGAGAATACTCCTGTTGATACACCAATGACAGCTTTGGCTCAGACGATTGAAATCAACCTACTTCAAATGATTGGTGAGAAAAATATTCCCGCTAAAAAAGAGAATGATTCCTATTTTGAAATGTAGTTTGGATATAAGATAACATCTAGAAATTATGAATAACGATAATAAAAATCTTTCAGCCTCATCAAAGCACAAAAAAAATCTATTGATTGTACTGTGCTTAAGTGGCACATATATGATTGCAGAGGTAATAGGAGGTATTACAACAAAGAGTCTCGCGTTGTTAGCTGACGCAGCACACATGTTGACAGATGTGGTAGGGCTATTTTTAGCATTCGTTGCTATCAAGATAGGTGAAAGAAAAGCAACTTCTCAGAAAACTTTTGGTTACTATAGAACAGAAATATTGGCTGCCGTTATTAATGCGGTTGTTTTATTAGGTATTTCTATATATGTTTTGTTTGAAGCATATCAGAGATTTAATAATCCTCCAGAGGTACAAAGTACTCCTATGTTGATTGTAGCTGGGATTGGTTTAGTGGTAAATATCATAGGGATCATAATTATCCGTAAAGATTCTTCCGAGAGTCTAAATATGAAGGGCGCTTATTTTGAAGTTCTTTCCGATGGATTAACATCGATAGGAGTAATGATTGCAGGAATAATAATGTTAACAACAGGTTGGTATTATGCTGATCCATTAATTTCTGCTGCAATAGGTCTTTTAATATTTCCAAGGACTTGGAAACTGTTGAAGGAGGCTATAAATGTTCTCTTAGAAGGTACACCAAATGATGTTAACATAGAAGATTTACGGAAATCCCTTGAATCCATAAATGGAGTCAAAAAAATACATGACCTGCATGTTTGGTCTCTTACTTCAGGATTTAATGCAATGAGCTCACATGTCATTGCTGAGCGTAGTGAGGATATGAATATTCTACTAAAAACACTTACAGAAAAAGCTACTACTGATTTTAAAATTTCACATACTACTTTTCAAATTGAAACAGAAGGACACAAAGAAGGCGAAGCACATCTTTAAAGATTTACAATATTAATAATCAAAAATATTGG
>DAMDNI010000105.1:0-7399 GCA_032083825.1 Bergeyella sp.
TTATTTCGGAGATTCTATCGCAACATTTTACCAGAAAAATATGGAAACGAAATTTTTTCATCATTATCTGAAAAATGAAAAATCTGAACTTAATTTGCCCGAAGCTTATATGTTCGACACCGGAAAAAAAGAATGGAAAGAATTTGCCAACTGGCCACCAAAACAATCACAAAAGCTACAGTTTTATCTTTCCGAAAATGGCAAATTGACAAACAATATTCCTACAGGAAGTGGTTTCACAGAATATTTTTCTGATCCCAACAAACCTGTTCCGAGCAGTGAAAACAGGAAAGATTTCAATGGATTTACACCCAGAAATTACATGAGTGAAGATCAAAGATTTACAGAAAACAGGCCAGATGTTGCTACTTTCACAACTGAAATTTTAACCGAAGATATCACTTTGGCCGGAGAAATTATGGCAAAATTAAAGATTGCTTCCACCTCAACAGACACAGATTTTTTTGTAAAACTTATTGATATCTATCCTGCTGATGAAAAACAAAATTCAGACAAACCAGACGTTTTAATGGCTAATTATCATCAAATGGTAAGAAGCGAAATTATGCCTGCAAGATTCCGTCATTCTTTTGAAAAACCGGAAGCTTTGGTTCCTAATCAGGAAACTGATGTTAACTTCAGGCTTCAGGATGTTCTGCACACTTTTAAGAAAGGCCACAGGATTCAGATTCAAATCCAAAGTACAGCGTATCCGCTTTTTGCTATCAATCCTCAGAAATTTGTAGAAAATCCTTATAAAGCTCAAAAATCTGATTATACAAAAGCTTTTCAGAAGATTTTTAATACTTCCGTGATTGAAGCTGATGCGATAAAGTAATTTCTGTAATTCTTTTTTTGATTCGGCGGGAGCAAAGCTCCCGCCGAATCAAAAAAAATGGAATCTATTTCAATATTTCTTTTGCCTCTTCCCAGAGAAGATCCATTTCTTCAAGATTCATTTCAGATAATATCAGTTTTCGGTTTAAAGCTAAATCTTCCATTTTCTGAAAACGTGAAATAAACTTGGTATTGGTTTTTTCCAAGGCGGAATCCGGATTGAGATTGGTAATTCGGGCATAATTAATTAAAGAAAAGAATACATCTCCCAGTTCCTGTTCTTTTTCTTTTTCGGAACCAGCTTCTAGGAATTCTGCAAATTCTTCTTCCACCTTTTTCCATGCATCATGTTCGCTGGCAAAATCAAAGCCGATTCCTTTCACTTTATCCTGGATTCTGTAAGCTTTTACCATACTTGGCAATCCCTTTGGAACTCCTGCTAAGATGGACTTATTTCCTTCTTTCAATTTTAGTTTTTCCCAGTTTTGTTTTACTTCTTCTTCATCCTTTACTTCGGTATCTCCATATATGTGAGGATGGCGGAAAATCAGTTTTTCATTTAAAGAATTAATGACATCAGCAATATCAAAACTGCCTTTTTCCGAGCCGATTTTTGAATAAAAGACCAAATGCAGCAAAACATCTCCCAATTCTTTCTTGATTTCCTGTAAGTCTTCATTGAGGATCGCATCCGAAAGCTCGTAAGTTTCTTCCAGTGTCAAATGCCGCAAAGATTCCAAAGTCTGCTTTTTGTCCCATGGGCATTTTTCCCTCAGATCGTCCATTATATCAAGTAATTTTCCGAAGGCTTCAAGTTTCTGTTCTTTGGTGTTCATAGAAGTATCATTAAGATTTAAATAAAAAACTTTGCCAATAAGCATTGACAAAGTTATTTAAAATTTGTATTGTTAAGGATTAATTATCCTTGTTTTCTGTGCGTACTTTTAGGAGCAGATTTTGCTGCAGAAGTTGCCTTTACTTTCGGTGTTGCAGGTTTATCAGCTTTCGGAGCTGCTTTCTTTGCTGCAGACTTTTTTTCCTCTTTTTCTTCGATCGGATTGTCCGGATCAGTCATTTCAGGTTCTGCTTTAACAAAGCTTTCGGGAGTGATATATCCTGCTTTATTGAGGATATTATACCATTGAGCCAGCTTTTTGATGTCTGAAACATACACTCTTTCCGTATCGTAATTTGGAAGAGATGCTTCCATGAAATTCTTAAGCTCCTTATCGTCAGTCTTGTGAGAAATAGTTTCTTTGTATTCATGGTTTTTAGCAATGTTTTCGAACACTTCAAATAAAGGAACTTCTTTCTCAAAAGTGTACATTGAAATATTATCCAACAAACTTACCTGAGAAGAATTTCCGATACTTACTTTCTTTTTCGTAATTACATCTTCAATGATAAACCCGTTTCTCAACTGAGAAACCAGCTTGAAAAGCCCCGGCTTTCCGGAAATGGAAATAATTTTTTCTAACTGCATGTTTTATATTTCTTTAATTTTTTTAATTTAATTTTACTTGAATCTATTTTGGAAAGCGCATTTTGTAGCTTATGCTTACTTCTCCATTGGTAATTTTATTAAGTTTTCCTTTTACCAGTTTCTTTTTCAGCGCACTCAGATGATCGGTAAAGAGAATTCCTTCGATATGATCATATTCGTGCTGAATAACGCGGGCACGAATATCGGAAAAAGTTTCCGTATGCTTAACGAAATTTTCGTCAAAATATTCTATAAGAATAGTTTCCTTTCTTTTCACATCTTCACGAACATCAGGGATTGAAAGACAGCCTTCGTTGAATTTCCATTCTTCACCGCTTTCTTCAAGAATTCTGGCATTGATAAAAACTTTTTTGAAACTTTTCAGTTCATCGGCAATATCTTCATAATCTTCGTCTTCTGCTAAAGGCGTAACATCGATGACAAAAAGACGGATATCGAGACCGATTTGCGGTGCAGCCAAGCCAATTCCGTTTGCACTGTTCATCGTTTCAAACATATTTTCGATAAGCGCTTTCAAATCCGGGTAATTCTGATCAATATCCTGACCCTTTTTGCGAAGAACCGGATCTCCGAACGCACGTATTGGTAAAATCATTTTCTTTTTTGTTCTAAAAAATTCTGCAAAATTATCGTGGCACTTACTTTGTCGATTAATCCTTTTTCTTGCCTCTTCTTTTTATTTTTCCCGCTCTGGCTGATAAAAAAAGAGGCTATTTTTGAGGTAAACCTCTCATCCAGCCTTTCAACCCGAATATCAGGAAATTCATTTCCAAGAACTTCAATGAATTGCTGGATTTCTTTTTCTACTTCCGACATATTTCCTTTAAGATCAACCGGAAGTCCGATTACAATGGTTTCTACTTTGTTTTCAGAAAAATATTTTTTAAGAAAGCTAATCAAAGATGAAGTTTCCACCGTTTCCAAAGCACTTGCAATAATCTGAAAATCATCGGTTGCGGCAATTCCACAACGTGCTTTCCCATAATCAATTGCAAGAATTTGTGCCATAGGGTGCAAATTTAGTAAAATTATATTACTATTTCCTAAAACAATAATGGCTTCCTGTAAAAGAAAGCCATTATCAACATATTATTGAAAATATTATTTGATCAGTTTTTCGGTGTCTTTATCAAGTGAATACGTAATAGCATCCCTGAAAAGATTGATCGCCTTTACAAAAGAAGGCATTGAGAATCCTCCTTCAACCATAAAATAATAAGAAACGCCAAACGTTTTGGATGGCTCGTCATAGTCAAACTTGATGACCGCAACTTCTTGATTGATTATATTGCACAACTCATAAGCTTTAAGGCTTGTAGCATTGCTGCTTGCAGGATAAACGCCTGAAAAGGTAAGATAACCTTTAGATTTGTCATTATAAATATTCCAGGTGAAAGTGTTTCTTATTTTTACATAATCATCCCCTGTTTCTTCTATGGTGAAACCTGCTCCTTCCACATATTCTTTAAGGGATTTGAGAGTGATTTCATCTTTTTTAATGAATTTTTGTGCCGAGGCTGCTGTTCCGATAACAAAGAAAAGAACGAAAAGCATTCTGAAGATAATAGATTTTTTCATATTTTATTTTTTTTAAAACTATTTAACAAATATATTTGAAAATAATTATTCACCAAATACGTCATTTGCATTATTAAATGAATAACATGAAAAAACTTATTTTAGTACGTCATGCAAAAAGCGATCATACTTTTGAGATTGATGATTTCGACAGGCCTCTGAATGAAAGAGGGCATAAAGATGCTCCGAAAATGGCAAAATATCTCAAAGAAAATGGAATTGATATCCAGCATTTTGTAAGCAGCCCGGCAAAAAGAGCACTTACGACTTGCCGATATTTTGCAGAAACTTATAGCAATCCGAAAATCCAGAAAGAAGAGGATCTTTATGAGCCGCATCCGGAAGATTTTGAGAATACAATTCTGAATCTTAATGATCTCCATTCGAGTGCAGCATTATTTTCGCACAATAACGGGATCTCTGATTTTGCAAGTTCTCTTACAGAAAAAACAATACAGCTTCCGACTTGCGGGGTTGTAATTTTTGAAATTAATTGTGACGAATGGTCAGAATTTGAAGGTGCTGATAAAAAGCTGATTCATTTTTTTGTTCCAAAAGAGATCTAAAATAGGCCAATACTCTTTTCTATTACTAACTTCTTTGCCGCTCGCTTCGCTCGCGGCATTTACTGCATTTTTTGTCTGATATCATTTTGTTCTTTTCAGGTTCAGGTCTTCGAAATCGAAACTGAAATCGGTAATATCAGAAATCGGCTTTAATTTTACAGAAACAGCTTTTCCGTTTTCATCGAAATCTAAAGTTACAAATACATCGGCATCGTAACTTCTGTCATCCCATAATGCGATAAATGTATTAGCGGAATAAGGAATTAACTCGCCTTTTAACCGTGGAGAATTTTTACATGAAATCCGGAGAGTATTATTTTGATTAAAAAGATCTACGTCTCCGAACCAAGCATCAGTATATGTTCCTAAGAACTGTTCTTGTTTTAATTGTAATTCTTTATTTTTTGAAAACTCCTGAGATTTTGCAAAAACCTCCTTTTTGCCATTGGCAATATCTGTGGAATATTTTGTCATGCGGTCTCCATAAGTTTTCAGCCAGTTTCGGTCTGCAATTCCCAAATAGGAATCTTTTACAGTATTGGTAATGGTATTAAAAGCGGCACCGCTTTGCTGATTAGTAAGAACGACGATTCCCAGTTTCAAATCCGGGATTAAAGTAAATTGAGTAACAGTTCCGATCAAACCTCCGGTATGCTGAACCTGTTTATGTCCTTTCACATCACTCAGAAACCAGCCTAAGCCATAGCCGTAAAAAGAAGAATCATACGGATTTTTCATTGCAATTTTATCTGGCTGCTGAATCTGCCACAATTGTTGGATCTGTTTATCTGAAACCAGCTTTTTTCCATCTTTTGTGGTGAATCCGTTCATTAAAAAATCTGCCCAAACCAGCATATCCTGAATATTGCTCATAATTCCACCGGCAGCATTTGCAGTTTCATTCCAGTCGTGAGGAACTTGTATTGCTTTTCCGTTTACAGGAGCATGAGCATCGATGATATTTACTGCAGAAGCAGCTTTTGCCCGGCTGTAACTTCCGAAACTTGCATTCATCCCGACAGGTTTGAGAATTCTTTTTTCGATAAATTCTGCCCAGGTTAATCCGGAAACCCTATGAATCACTTCTCCTGCAACGATGAACATGATATTGTTATAATCCAATGTTGTTCTGAATGAGTTTTCAGGTTTCAGATATCGTATATTATGGATGATGTCATTTACGCTTAAAGTTCCGCCTTCCGGAAAAAACATCAAATCTCCCTGCCCTAAACCTAAGCCTGCACGATGTGTTACCAAATCTTTTATTGTGATTTCCTGGGAAACATACGGGTCATACATTTGGAATTCTGGAATAAATTTGGTTACTTTATCATCCCAGTTCAATCTGCCCTCATCTGCAAGAATCGCAAGAGCAGTACAGGTAAAACCTTTTGAATTAGAAGCGATCCCCACCAAAGTCTGGTCATTCATCACCAATCTATTGGAAAGAGAACGTACTCCAAAACCTTTTGCATATACTATTTTCCCGTCTTTTACAATTCCGACAGACATGCCGGGAACATCAAAAGTCTTCAATGTATTTTTAATCAATTCATCCAGCTTTTTTTCTTCAACCTGCGCAGAAATAAAAACAAAAGAGAAAAGAATAAACAGCAAGGATAGGTTTCGTTTCATTGATTCAGAATTAATTTCATCAAAGATAATGAATTCCTTAACTTTGTGGAAATCATAAAAAGTAAATGGAAAGTAAAAAAGAATTCTTTTTGGAATGTTACAAACTGGGCATCATTAAATTTGGCAGATTTACCTTAAAAAGCGGTATTGAGAGTCCGTTTTATGTAGATTTGCGTCCGCTTGCATCAGAACCAAAAATTTTGAAAAATCTCGCCAATTATCTTCTGGAAATGCTTCCTCTGGATAATTTTGACCTGATATGCGGTGTTCCTTATGCTGCGCTTCCGATGGCAACTGCAATGTCTTTGGAAAGCTACATACCTTTAATCATTAAAAGAAAAGAAGCAAAAGAATACGGTACCAAAAAGCTGATCGAAGGCATTTATAAAAAAGGACAAAACTGCCTTTTGGTGGAAGATGTGATTACATCCGGGAAATCATTGCTCGAAACGATTCCGGAGATTGAAAACGAAGGAATTTCCGTTTCCGATATTGTTGTTGTTCTTGATCGTGAACAAGGCGGAACCGAACTTCTGAAAAGCAAGGGTTATAAAGTACATACTTTATTTAAAATTTCAGAAATTGTCAATCTTCTTCAGGATGAAAATCTTCTAACGCAGGATGAAGTAGAAAGAATTAATGATTTTCTTGCCGGAAATGTTGTAAAATTTGAAGAAAAGAAAAGAATTTCCTATGAAAGAAAACTTGAAAATGCGGAACATTCCGTTTCAAAAAAGCTTTTGGAAATTGCACTTCAGAAAAAATCAAATCTTATTGCTTCTGCTGATGTGATCACGACAAAAGAACTTCTTGAACTCGCAGAAAAAATAGGTCCGCATATTGTCGCTCTGAAAACTCATATCGACATCATTACCGATTTTGATCCTGACAATACGATTCTTCCTTTAAAAGATATTGCAGCAAAATATAATTTTCTGCTAATGGAAGACCGAAAATTTGCCGATATCGGAAGTACCCAGGAATTGCAGTTTTCATACGGAATGTATAAAATTTCGAATTGGGCAGATTTTGTGACTTCACAGGTGATTGGCGGTTATGAATCGCTGGATTGTTTCTTAAATGTCGGAGTCGTCGCCATTCTCAGCATGTCTTCCAAAGGTACTTTGACAGATCATCACTATTTTGAAGAGGCTCAAAAGGTTGCACTTTCTCATCCAAATGTTATCGGCGGTGTTTCCCAAAAGCAGATTTCCGAAGAACTCCTCCATTTCACACCTGGTGTAAACATCGAAACCAAAGGTGATGGAAGAGGCCAGCA
>DAMDNI010000105.1:7409-9565 GCA_032083825.1 Bergeyella sp.
TTTATGATTGTCGGGCGCGGAATTTATAAATCCGAAGATCAGGAAAAAGCAGCATTAAGCTACAAAACAGCAGGCTGGGAAGCATATCTTGAAAGCTTGTAAAGCGATAAAATCCTTTCACTTTTCAGAAAGGATTTTTTTTATTTTTGTTTTTCTTCGAAAAGTGAATGAAAACGCTTAATAGAAGTCGGCTCGAAAATATATCTTGCCGTATAAGTTTTTAATGAATTCACATCCAGTTCGTACCAAGGAGAATTTTTTTTGTTAAAAGGATTTACAATAATGTGAATATCTTGTGCCGGCATAAAACTTTCCGCCAAAAGGTAAAGTTTTTTTCCGGAGGAATTTTTTGCAATTCCCACAACAAAAACCGAATGCCCCGGACTTCCCGGAGTGATCAGAAAATCCCCGACCCTAATATCCTGATTTTTCAAAATTGGTTTGGATTCCCGGTCAAGCGAAATGGTTCCTGCATAATTGAAAACCAAATCCAAATACTTCCTGAAATTCGTATAAGAATCATCGGTTTTTGCTGATTGATGGAATTTAACATAATCTCCTGTTTCCGTTGTTCTTATTCCGTTTTTATACTCATTCCAGGAAAGCGACTGTCCGCTGGTAAACTGAAAGACGATTTTGTTAAAATCTTTTTTGTTCCAAAGATATTCCGCATACAGGCGAATCCAAGCATCAGCACATTGCTGGAGGTTTTTCCCGCCCACATCTATTTTGAGAATAGCGGCATGATTGGTCTGTTTTTCCAACGGAATCTGCTTATAATCACGAACGGGAAAATTCTCAGGATACAAAGGAAAATTCACAAGAAAATCTTCAAAAGTTCCACTTTTTTCGTTTTGCCAGTAATATCCTTTTGGGGGAGAAAATCTTGTCTTAATTGTCGATTTGCTGTAATTAACATTCAGATTATTTGTTGTTTCCACAATTTCCTGAGAAAAGAGAACCGTAAATTTCAAAAAAATGAAAAATGCTAATATTTTGCAATTGGGTTTCAAAAGAAATGACTTTACTCAAAATTAGCGCAATATTTTGCTAAGAACCAAATAATATCAATACTTTATAATATATTTGAAAGCTTAAATGAGGTCTGTTTTTCTATTTTTCCTGTTTTTTATTTGTTCTGTAAAGGTTTTTGCGCAGCAGGACAGTATTTTTATTCATGCCAAAATTTCTGGTGACAAACAGCGGATTTCTGTTGAGCAGGATATTATTTATCATAATTCTCTGGATCAGGATATTCATAAAATTAAACTTCTGAATTGGATTGCTTCCTACAAAAACCGCAAAACACATCTTCTTTACCGTCAGCTTGAAGACCGGAAAAAAGATCTGTATTTTGCAAAAAAAGAACAGCTCGGAAACCTCGAAAATCTTGAAATCGCAGTCGGAAAATCTTCTGTTATCCAGCTCGATACCAATCGTGAGAACCTGTACATTCCACTTTCTCAGACTTTAAAAAAAGGAGAAAGTGTAAAAATTTCTTTAAAATATACACTAAAACTCCCTTCCGATTATTTTACCGGCTACGGAACTTCAGAAAAAAAAATAAGCCTGAAATATTTTTTCCTTGTTCCGGATTGTTTTGAAGATGCACAACAGAATGAGAGATATTATGTCAACATTGAAGAAATCCAAAACTTTAGAACCTACTGGAAAGTGATGATGGAAGTCCCTGCAGGATATTATTCAAAAAGTAATCTTCCTGAAAAATATCCGCATTATTTTGAAGGAACACTAAAATCTGATCCCGAATTTCTGATCTCTGAAAATCAGTATCCTTCTACACATCTGGATGTTGATGGTAAAAATATACAGGTTGATTTCGGATACTTTCTCACAGAAACAGAAAAACAAAACCTTGAGTTTTACCTTCCTTTGCATCTTACTTTTATTGAAAACAAAACCGGGCTTCTTCCGGAAAAGATTTTCATTAATGAAAAATTCAAAAAAGAGGAAGACTTCATCGGAAATGATGATGTCAAATTCTGGAAATTTCATTACCAGCTTTTTTCAGATGCAGAAAATACAGATCTCGATTATTTCGGAATCATCACCAAAAACATTCTGAATCAAAGTATTATCTATGAGAAAGATACAGATCACTGGCTTATCAATGGTTTGAAAACATATCTTGAGAT
>DAMDNI010000106.1:0-2024 GCA_032083825.1 Bergeyella sp.
TCTCAAAATTCCAGCCGGGCGATACAATGGATTGGTTTGAGCAGAGGAACGTTGCTCTTAAAATAGAAAAAGACAACCGTATTTTCCCGGAATCCAATTCTTCCCAAAGCATTATCAACACTCTGATAAGTGAAACAGAAAAGAAAAATGTTGAGGTGAAAACCAAAACTGCTGTAAAAGAAATCATTAAAAGCAATGAAAAATATCTCATTAAAACCAATAATAGCGACTTCGAAGCAGATATTGTGATTTACACTACTGGAAGTTCACCAAAATCATTGAAACTGATTGAAAATCTCGGACATACAATTGTGGAAGCTGTGCCTTCTCTCTTCACCTTTAATATTAAAGATGCTCTGCTTAAAGAGCTTCCGGGCACGAGTTTTGAGAATGTTGAAGTAAAAATACCGCAGCTGAAAACAGAAGAAAACGGTCCAATGCTTATTACACATTGGGGACTTTCCGGCCCGGCTATTCTTAAAATTTCCGCATGGGAAGCCCGTAATCTGGCAAAACTTCATTATAAGTTTGAAATTTTTGTAAATTTTATTTCAAAATCAATTTTCGAGGCAGAAAAGGATTTTATGGAATTTAAAAACAATAATCCGAAAAAAACAATCGGACAATCAAAGATATTTGAAGTTACCAACCGTTTCTGGCAGAAAGTTCTTGAAATATCAAAAGTTGATGCGGATAAAAATATTTCTAATGTTTCAGGAAAAGAATTGAAATTGATTCTTGAAAATCTTTGTGCAAAAAAATTCGCTGTTGACGGTAAATCTACTTTTAAGGAAGAATTTGTAACGGCAGGAGGTGTGGATCTGAAGGAGATTAATTTTAAAAATATGGCGTCCAAAATCATACCGGATTTTTATATTGCAGGTGAAGTTCTTAACATTGATGCGGTAACCGGAGGTTTCAATTTTCAGGCTTGCTGGAGCGAAGCATGGCTGATTGCGCAGGATCTGAATTCAAAATAATTTTTCATTTCAAAAAAAGAGTATCTTTATCTTTATTGAAAAATGTGATGATACTTGCCAAATCCAATTTTCAGAAAGGATTCAGAATTTTGTTGGTTTTTGCATTTGCCTATTTCTTTTGGCTAATGCTCAGGCTTACTTTGGAATATGTTCCTGCAAAACCGGACATCAGTTTTTTAATGATTAAACAGACCGAAGTTCACGAAAGGCCGGAATATCTTCCTATTTTTTACATTCATGTATATTCCAGTATTTTTGTTTTGCTGGCTGGTTTTTTCTCAGTTTTAAGAAAAGATTTCGGAACAAAAAATTTCCACAAAATCTCCGGGAAAATATATGTGATAACCTTACTTTTACTGTCTGCACCTTCAGGAATTTATATGGGAGTTTTTGCAAACGGAGGATTTTTCTCAAAAATTTCTTTCGTTATTCTTGGGCTGTTTTGGTGGTTTTCAACATTTAAAGCATATCAGCTGATTCGCCAAAAAAGATTCACTTTGCATAAACAATGGATGTGGCGCAGTTTTGCACTTTCACTTTCAGCTGTTACCCTGAGATTGTGGAAAGTCATTATTGTTTATCTCTTTCAGCCCAATCCGATGGATGTTTATCAGATTGTTGCCTGGCTTGGGTGGATTCCCAATATTTTATTAATCGAATATTTAATCTCAAAAAAAATAATATGATGAAAAATTTTCAATTGTTTATTGCCTGTTCGTTTTTCCTTTTCTTAATTGGATGCAAAAAAGCTGCAGAATCTCCGAAAAGTGCAGGAGTAAAGAAAGACAGCATCGCTGAGCCGGAATTTCACAAAGAATTATACGGAATTTATACAGGAGATTTTATCGGAAAAGAAAAATTCAAAGATGAATATGAAGATTCCGAATACGAAAGCGAGGTGTATAAAAAACTTTCTTTGAAGATCAACAGGATTACAAAAGACAGTGTATACGGGCAAAGTATTGTCAACGGAAACCAGCGGCCGTTCAGAGGAATTTTTGAAGAAAGTACAAAATCTTTCACTCTTGAGGAGCCGGGAAATGA
>DAMDNI010000106.1:2034-9532 GCA_032083825.1 Bergeyella sp.
AAAATTAAAAGGCGACAGCCTTTTCGCAAAATGGAATGCTTTTAATAAAAGTGCAGTGAAATCTCCGAATAAAATATTGAAGCTCGTCAGGAAAAATTTTGTATATAATCCGAATTTTATGCTTGACGAAGACCGCGATTTAATCGATTGGAGCAATCCAAAAGAATTCATTGAAAAATATACCGATGAGGAAACCGGGAAAACAGAATCTTATAAAGTTGAAAAGAACAGAATTGCTTCTGATGCAGTATTTAAGCTGAATGCCTCTAAACAGAAATTAACAGAAAACCAGTTAAAAAACCTCCGCAAGCTTGATCTTGAAATTATCAAAAATGCCGTTTTTGCAAGGCATGGATATTCCTTTAAAAAAGATACATATCGCAACTTCTTCGAACAGACTGATTGGTATATACCAGTTTCCAATAATGTGGATAATGATTTGACGTCAATAGAAAAAGAAAATGTTGCACTGCTGAATCGTTTTATTACATATGCTGAAGACAAATACGATTATTTTGGACGTTAATTTTTAGTATATTTGAAAAAAAATTAAATGAAAAAGCATCTCCGCATATTTGTTATAATGACCGCAATGTTTGCAGTCTCTTCCTGCCAAATCAGAGTAGTAGACCAGCAAAAACCAATGCGCAGCAACAGCCTGGAATTATATAAGAAATATTCCGTACAAACAAATGACGGAAAGACTGTGAGAGTAAAGGTTCTGAAACAAGACGATCAGCATATTTACGGTAAAACGAAGAAAGGAGAAGAAGTAACAATCAACAAAAGTGATGTGAGAGAAGTGAAAAAGTATAATGTTCTTGCATCTATCGGCATCGGAGCAGCAGCAATTCTGGCTTTGATTCTTATTCCGATTGCTTAACTTGAAATATAAAAATTATATATAAAAAGGATTAATTGAAAATTAATCCTTTTTTATTTTATTGAAAACCAAAATGCACATACAGCCCGTAAAATAGCATGCAATATCCCACCAGGAAAACGAGCTGCCAACAACAATATGGGCAATGCTTCCGGGTTTCAGTCCCAGATAATCAGCAATGCCCCAATATTGTAAAAATTCTATCAGCACAGAGAAACTAACAACACCTAAAACGAGAAGGTTTTTGTTTTTGATTTCAAAAAAGCTGAGAATAAAAGTATAGATTAAAATCACAACAATGACATCGCCCAGATAAGACCGGACAAAAACGATCCCCTTAAAAATCGTGGCTATCAAAACTTCGATGAGAAAAATAATAACGGTTGCTATGAAATATTTTAAATTGAACTTCAGCATATTATCACAATAAAACCGGCACTCAAAGCGCCGATTGATTCATAATTTTGCAGTTTTATTTCTTTACTTTTATGGTGCAGCCTATTGCTGCAGTTTTAGTGGTTTTTACGGCTTCTCCTTTTAATAAAGCATTTACAGCATCCTGAACATAATATTCGGAAACGTCTTCTGGATCTTCATAATTGTTATCAATCGCACCAATATATTTTACAATATTTTTACCATTTTCTTTCTGAAGAACGAATACATGTGGAGTTTTGGTCGCACCATACTGAGGATAAATTTTTTGTCCTTCATCAATTAGATAAGGAAAAGTGAAATCTTTCTCTTTTGCCCGGATCTGCATTTTTTCGAAAGAATCTTCAGGTTGTACAGCAGGATCATTAGGATTGATCGCAATTACCGGGTAGCCTTTGTCTTTGTACTGCTTATCTAATTCAATGATTCTGTTTTCGTATTTTTTAGCATAAGGACAATGGTTGCAGGTAAAGATAACGATGAATCCTTTTGCTTTTTTGAAATCTTTCAGAGAAACGGTTTTCCCGTCAATATTCTTAAGTTCGAAGTCTGTAGCTGCATCGCCTGCATTATATTGTGCCGAAATCATTCCAGAAAAAATGAATGACAACACGAGAATGAATTTTTTGAAATCGTTCATAACCTAAAATTTTAGTTTAAATATTTTGTAATGGTATTTTCTAAATCTTCTTTGCTCATTTCGCCGTTATTGAAATGAACTTTATCGCCGTTTTTATAAAAAACGGTTACGGGAATTTCTCCCTGCCAGTCTTTATCATAACGCGGAATCCATGTGTTCATTCTTTTAATATCATCAAGAATTACAACTTCGGCGGAAATGTTTTTCTCAATAATGAATTTCTGAACACGAGCAATATCTTTTGGCCTGTCAAGAGAAACAAGCAGCATTTTGTAATTCGGATTGTCCCTGTATTTTGAATGAACTTCCATGAAATCAGGAAGCTCTTTTACACACGGAGCACAAGTAGTAGACCAAAAATTAACGATAACCAATTTTGGTTTTTCAATATTTATTTTATCTTCAAGCATTTCGTATTTCAATATGGGGATGTCTGTTTGCTGTGCAGATGCCAATCCACAAAACACAAAAAAAATAAAGAAGGAAATAAAATTTTTCATACTCAAATTTAAGAATAAAATATTACAGAATTTTTTCATTCATTATTCTCTGCTTTCTCCGAAAACGAATCGGTTATTCTTTTCCGGTGCTCTTCTCCCCATTGTTTCAGTGCCCCGATTACATGATCGAGACTATATCCGTATTCGGTGAGAGAATACTCAACGCTTACCGGGATTGTATTGTAGACCTTTCTGTTTACCAGCTGGTTAAGTTCTAAAGCGCGGAGTTCTTTTGAAAGCATTTTTTCAGTAATGTTAGGAATTTCTTTTGCCAGCTGTCCGAATCTTTTGTTCCCAAAACGCAAAGCGATCAGGATGGGAAGCTTCCATTTTCCACTCAAAATATACAAGGCATCTGTTACAGGCAAAAGCACTGCCGAACATTCTTTATGTGAATGAGTCTTTTTTAAATCACTAAATTCCATATTACTATACTTTACGAAATCACTATACTCTGGTATAGTACTTACTTTTATATAGTAAATGTACATAATTTTGCAGGATAAATCATTAGTTATGAATACAATCGAAGCTTTGAACTGGAGATATTCAGTAAAAAAATACAAACCGATCCCTGTAGAATCGGAAAATGTCAATAAAATTTTGGAAGCTACAAACTTATCTGCTTCATCAACGGGCTTACAGCCTTACAGAATCATAACGGTCAGCAATAAAGATTTGCAGGATAAACTCGGCGAAGGATCCTTCAATCCGCAGCTGAAAGAAGCTTCACATCTTTTGGTTTTCGCAGCTTTTGAAAATGTTACCGAAAAACGTATTGATGATTACATAAATCTAATTACGGAAGTAAGACAAGTTCCTGCTGAAAGCGTAGAAGAGTTTAAGAATACACTTTATTATTACTTTTTGAACCGTTCTTCAGAAGAAAATTTTGCATGGGCAGCCAAACAAGCATATATCGGTTTGGGAACGGCAATGATTGCAGCAGCTGAATTGCAAATTGATTCAACGCCAATGGAAGGTTTTGATCCTGAAAAGTTTGACGAGTTGCTGAATTTAAAAGAAAAGGGTTTGAAAAGTGTGGTGGTTTTATCTTTAGGATATCGGGATGAAGCGAATGACATTTTCAGCCAGTTCAAAAAAGTGAGACTTCCGATTGGTCAGTTTGTTATCAGTGAAATATAAAGTGAGGATATGAATCTTCACTTTTTTTAATTTTTCAAACTAAGGTGATTCTGAATCAATTTTACTAAATTTGTTCAGCAAAAAAACATCATGTATAAACGCCTGATCCGTCCCATTCTTTTCAAGTTTGATCCTGAGGAAGTACATTATTTCACTTTTTCTTTTCTTAAAAATTTTTCTTTTTTATCTAAAATTTTTCTTCCGAAACCGATTGAAGACAAAAGGCTGGAAAGAGAGGTTTTCGGACTGAAATTTAAAAATCCTGTTGGTTTGGCTGCAGGCCTTGACAAAGATGCAAAATTGTATAAAGAGCTTTCAGATTTAGGATTCGGTTTTATTGAAATAGGAACTTTAACGCCGAAACCGCAGCCGGGAAATGATAAAAAACGTCTTTTCCGTTTGATCGAAGATTCCGGAATTATCAACAGAATGGGATTTAATAATGAAGGTGTAGAAGCTGCTGTTGAACGCTTGAAGAAAAATAAAAATATCCTGATCGGAGGAAATATCGGTAAAAATAAAATAACGCCTAATGAAGAAGCGGCCAATGATTACCAAATATGCTTTGAAAAGCTTTTCCCATATGTTGATTATTTTGTTGTAAATGTGAGCTCCCCAAATACTCCGAATCTTCGCGAGCTTCAGGACAAAGAGCCTTTAACCAGGCTATTGCAAACCCTGCAGAATCTGAACAATGAAAAGCAAAATCCGAAACCGATCCTTCTGAAAATTGCACCAGATCTTTCCGATGAACAGCTTTTAGACATCATCGATATTGTAAAAGACACAAAAATTGCAGGTGTAATTGCTACGAATACTACACTTTCCAGGGAAAATTTAGTTTCAGAAAATAAATTGGAAACCGGTGGGCTTTCAGGCAAGCCATTGACAAAGCGTTCTACGGAAGTCATCCGTTTTCTTTCCGAAAAAAGCGGAAGAGCTTTTCCGATCATCGGCGTCGGCGGAATCCATACTGCAAAGGACGCAATTGAAAAACTGGATGCTGGTGCAAGCCTGATTCAGCTCTATACAGGATTTATTTATGAAGGCCCAAACCTGATTCGCGAAATTAATCAGGAGCTTCTGACAAGAGCAAGCCGGCTGCCGAGAAAATAATTTATATAAAAAAATGGGCAACAGTATAAATAATTAAACCAACCAAACCGCCCACCAAAGTTCCGTTGATCCGGATAAACTGCAGATCTTTTCCGACTTCCAGTTCCAGTTTCTGGCTTAGCTCTTTCCCTTCCCAATTTCCTACGGTTGAGCTGATAAGTTCGCCAAACTGATGCGTGTTTTTGAGAATGTATTTGTAAGCGGTAACACGAATCCAGTGGTCAATTTTATATTGCAGGTTTTCATCATTTTGCAGGTTTTGGGAAAGTTCCACAAGATTTTTCCTGATATATATTTTCACGGCAGAATCTTCTTTTGAAAGCTCATCTACAATATTTTTTCTTATAGAATGCCAGATGTCATTTGCATACGATGCCATTTTACTTTCATTCAGAAAAGAATTTTTAATTTCCTGGAAATTATCTTTCCAACGGTCATTTGTTTTCAGTTCTGCTGCGAAATTTTCTAATTTATCTGAAATTTCCTTTCGTAAAGAATGCTCAGGATCATTTTCCACTTCTTCAAAATAGCCGGAAAGTCCTTTGGTGATTTTATCAGCAATTGTGTCATCGACGAATTTAGGCACCAGGGAAAAGCTTTCTTTCTTTACGCGTTCCCGTACCAAATCATGATTTTGGAGTACATATTCTTTGACTTGCCTGGAAAGGTTTGTGACCAGCTTTTGGTGTTCATTCTTTTCCAATATGTATTCAAGTCCGTTTCCAATAATTTGATTAATTTTCAGCTCGGAAGTCATTTCTCCCGCTTTTCGGCTGATAAATTTCACAACGCTTTCATTGTCCAGTTTTTGTACAATATTCAGAACAATGGCTGAAACTTCATAGATTAAAACCTCCTGATTTCTCTGTTTGGAAAGCCAGTCTCCGACAAAATTTGAAACTTTTAATTTTAAAATATAAGGGCGTATATTCTGTGGAGAAAGAAAGTTTCCGACTACAAAATTCCCAAGGTTGTCCCCGATTTTTTCTTTTGATTTTTCGATTAAATTGGTGTGCGGGATTTTCAGCCCTAAAGGATGATGAAACAATGCGGTAACGGCAAACCAATCTGCCAGAGCGCCGACCATTGCTGCTTCAGAAAATGCACGGACATATCCGATCCAATGTGAAGAATGGGTTTTCTGTAAGATGGTCATAGAAATGAAAATAACAGCCATGAGAACAAAAAGTCCTGTTGCAATCATTTTGTATTTCCGAAGCTGTTGCTTTTTTACTTCATCACTCACGATTTAAAATTTACAAGAGAGTAATAAATATATTAAAAAATAGTAAGCAAGAGGTGATTTAAAGAATATAATTGCGAAATAAGTGAATAGCAATTTTACTTTATAAAGCTGTATCAAAGAATAAGGCTGGTAAAAACGCTCTAAAGCTCTTTTCAAAAAGCTTTAGAAAGCGTTTTAAATGAAAAATTTTCATCATGTTTTTTAGCCTTTGGAATGTGCTTCCAAATTGACACTGAGTTTTATAATATTTAATCAAAAGAAAAATTTAAGCTCTAATCAGAATCAATTTGCTTTTACAAAAGTATGAGGCTGTTGGTCTAATAACAAAAATTGGGCTGTTACTTTTGGGAAAATTGACAATGTTTATTTTACAATTTATTGGCTTTTAGGGTTTTATTAAATGTCTGAACACATCATCATTACTAGTGAAAATATTAATCAGACAGGTTTTGATGAGATTTGGCTGATGAAATCTGATGGAGACATTCCTGTTTCTTTTTTGAAAATCTGTGCAAAGCGGCTGTGTGATGAATAGCCGCAATACTCTGAAAGATAGTTGATTTTATAGGTTCGGTATTTTGGATCATCCAGAAGTTTCTGGGAGATAAATCGTATTCTGAGATGGTTGATATAATCATTGAAATTTTTGTCCCTGTACTTTTGAAGAAGATAAGCAACGTATCTGATATTGGTACCAAAAAGTGTTGCCATATTGGATGATGTAAAATTTTTCTGGGTATAAAGATTCCCGTTTTCGAATTCTATGATCTTTTGCAAAAGTGCTTTTTCTGTTTCGGGAGAAATAAATGGGATTTTAGATATTATTTTATCATTATTTTTTTGAGGAATCAGTTCGTTTTCTATGTATACGAGTTCCTGTTTTTTTGTAAGATCTGCGATTACTTGCTGAAATTTTTTCTCCTGCCGGTTTTTCTTTTCATACACAATATAGATGATAAGTATGGAACACAAAATTGTCCCAATGATGATATAATAGAGTATTTTGCTTTTCTGCTGATTTTTGTTTACAGAAAGTTCTTCTTTTTTTATAATGTTTTGTGCGATAGTAGAGCTTACGGAAAAGTCTTTTTGCTTTTTTTTAATCATAAGGGTTTTCAGGCTGTCCGAGCTTTTAAAATCTTTAATAGCACTGTAGTATTCGGTCAAAACACTTTGAATGTCATCTTCTAATATTCCGTAATTGGTATCTGCAGACATTTTTTTTGCCTTATTGATATACTCATAGGCTTCCTTATATTGTCCTGTCTTTACCATTACAAGTGCATAGCTGATATAAATGGAAGCGCTTAAAGTATTATTTTTATTATAATTAGTAGCTTCTATAATATTCAGGGCATTCTTATAAGATTTTTCTGCTTCTATATAATTTTTAAGATTGGTGTAAGTGTCGCCCATTACAAAATGACATGCGATCAGAAAATAATCCAGATTCTCTTTCGAATTCTGCTTTCTTAATTGTTCTATTGTCTGAATGCTTTGATTGCAATATTCTAAGGATTGCTTATATTTCT
>DAMDNI010000107.1:0-4303 GCA_032083825.1 Bergeyella sp.
TTTAATGGAAAAATCATTGTCTTTCACATTATAGATCTGTGTTCCCACAACATCTGCAGGCAGCAAATCCGGTGTAAACTGAATTCTGGAAAGCTCTCCATGAACAGCTTCTGCCAATGTCTTAATTGCCAGCGTTTTTGCCAAACCAGGAACACCTTCCAAAAGAATGTGTCCGTTTCCTAAAAGACCAATCAGCAAACGGTCAATCATATATTCCTGGCCGATAATTGCTTTGTTGATTTCCTGTTTCAGAAGTGTAAAAAAATAGTTTTGTTCGCGTACTTTTTCGGTAAGCTGTCTGATATCTTCAGCCTGATGTAATTCTGACATATTTTTTATTCTAAAATAATTGGTAAAAGTGCAATAAATACCCGCATCAGTCAACACAATTAATGCCAACAATGAGTTAAAATTTGTTAAAAAAATATCGTTGAAAATTCGCTCTTTTTGATTTGCCGGAAAAGCCCTCCTTTAAATGATTGGGGCACAAAAATATTGTATCATTGCTTATTACTACTTGTTTTTGATTCATTCTGATTTTGTTTCTTCAGAAATACGGTTTCTTTTTTTAAATAAAATTACTTTTAGTCTCCCTGTTTTATGATTATTTATTTTAAGAGATTATCATGTGCATTATACAACAAAACTTGGCATTCTCAGTTAATTAGAGTACTTTTGAACCGATAAAATCTCACAAATGAATTATCATTTTTTAGCGCACCGGCAAGTACGAAAAAATCTGCTGGAAATCCTGCAAAATGTATCTCATGAAGATCTTTTGCTGATTCCGGACGGATTCAATAATAATATCTACTGGAACATTGCGCATTGTGTCGCAACACAGCAGCTTTTGCATTATTATCTCAGCGGAAACCCTTTCAGAATCGACAAATACTGGATTGAAACCTATAAAAAAGGAACACTTCCCAATCTCAACGTCCAGGCATCTGAAGTAGAAGATTTATCTTTCCTGCTGACCGAAACTTCGAAAATATTAATGAAGGATTACGATGCAGATTTCTTCTCAGATTACACTCCTTATACCACAAGTTTCGGAATGGATCTGAAAAGCATTCAGGATGCTATTATTTTCAATAATATGCATGAAAGCCTTCATTACGGTTATATAATGGCACAGAAAAGAGCAATTCTGGGAGAAAAATTTTAAAAAAACAGCATGACAGACAAAAAAGACGACTTTATATTCGGTTTACGGCCAGTAATGGAAGCCATCGAAGCCGGAAAAACGATTGATAAAATTTTCCTTCAGAATGCTTTACAAGGGGACAATATTGCAGATCTTAAAAAACTTTTAAGCAAATATAATATCCGCGCAAACTATGTTCCTGTAGAAAAACTGAATCGTTTTACCCGGAAAAATCATCAGGGCGTTGTTGCGTTTATTTCAGATGTTCCCTTTTATAAAATTGAAGATGTTCTTCCCCAGATTTTTGAAGAAGGAAAAACTCCTTTTCTGTTGATTCTGGATAGACTGACTGATGTGCGTAATTTTGGAGCTATCTGCAGAACTGCAGAATGTGTAGGGATTGACGCGGTGATTATCCCGGAAAAAGGAGCTTCGCCCATTAATTCTGATGCAATAAAAACTTCGGCTGGCGCAATTTATAATATTAAAATCTGTAAAGAAAAAAATCTTGCCCATACGGTTGATTTTCTTCAGCAATCGGGTGTTTCAGTTTTTGCCTCTACTGAAAAAGCACAGAAATTAATTTATGAAGTCAATTTCACAGAACCTTGCGCTATTGTTATGGGCAACGAAGAAACCGGAATATCTAAAGAAGTTCTGCATCATGCAGATGAAAAAATAAAACTTCCGATTGAAGGGAAAACCCAGTCATTGAATGTTTCTGTAGCCTGCGGTGCTGTTTTGTACGAAGCAATGAGACAAAAGCTGAACCAGCCTTAGCGAGTCTCAATTTAAGAGAAAATTGGCAAGAGAATTGCCGCAAATACTTTTTAAAATTTAAAATTAAATGAAAAAAATAACAGCAGTTCTGCTTGTATCATTCGCTATAATTTCTTGTAAGAAAGAAACACAAACTATCACTAAAGTTGATCCTGAAACCGGCAAAACCGTAACCGTAGAAGTTCCTGCAGATTCTGTAAAAGAAGTGTCAGAAATTCCTGCGATCAAAGATTCCTTAGGAGTTTATCACCAGACGTTCAAGCTCGAAAAAGGCAAAACATATCCTTTGATCACAGTTCAGCATGACGAACAAACCCTTACAGCTCCGGACGGACAAACCCAATCCGGGAAAAGTGAAAGCAGAGACGAAATGTCTTTTACTGTTAATGATTTTAAAAATGGAATTTATGATATTACCATAAATCTGATCGGTAAAAAAAGTTCCCAATCTGCCAACGGAAAAAGCATCGTAATCGATACAAAAGCCGCAGCTCCGAAAGAAGAACAGCTTAAAATGATGTGGAATGTCAACAAAGCCTTAGTGGGAAACAAACTTCAGATGAAGATGAAAGAAAACGGTGATGTAGTTTCCATTACAGGATTTGATCCGATCTACGCCAAAATATCATCTTCGGTAGCAAATGTTTTGAAGAAAGCTGAAGAAAAAAATGCTTTTACAAAAAGCTTTAAAACCAGTTTCAATCAGGAAGTGATTAAAGACCAGTTTATGAAAAACTTAAAACTCATTCCCGTAAAAGGTGCAAAAATTGGGGAAAGCTGGACAGAAACCGAAAATGCTTCTCAAGACGGAAGCGTAAAACTGACCACAACATACACCCTGAAAAGTGTCGGAAACGGAACTGTAGAAATCGGAGTTTCCGGAGGAATTCCTAAAAAATCGGACAAAAATTCACGCGAAGGAATGACACACAGTATGAGCTCAGAGCTTTCGCAAAATGGTTCCATCATTCTTGATCAGAATACAGGCTGGGTAAAAACACAGAAAATATCTGTAAAAACCAGCCAAACAGAAACACTGTCCGACGGAAAGCAGTCTCAGAGCATGAAAACCGCATCTAATTCAACAGTAATGGTAAATCCGTAACTTAACTGATTTGGATAATAAAAATCTGAAAAAGAAAAATGAAATACATTCTTGAATTTATATTAGTCGTCATCATTATATTTTTTGTCTGGAATATTCTAAAACGCATGTTTTTTAAAACGTTTTATCAGTTTCCTTTCAATAACAATAATGGCAAAAACATAAATCCGCAGCCGAAAGACAAAATAAAATCTGAAAAAGGAGGCTTAAACTGGGATGCAGAAACCATAGATTACGAAGAAGTAAAAGAGGAAAAAAACAAAAATTAACCTGAACGCTCAAATAAATATGCTTAAGAACAAAAAAAATCTCATTTTCATTTTCGGAAGCCTTGTGCTGTTTGCGATTCTTGCATTTGTATATGCTAATCCTGTGATCAGTGGAAAACAGCTATTCCAGCACGATATCGTTCAGTATAAAGGCGGAGCAAAAGAATTGCTGGATTACAGGGCACAAAACGACAAAGAAACCTATTGGAGCGATTCTATGTTTGGCGGGATGCCCACTTACCAAATGGGCGCACAGTTTCGTGGAGATATTATCAAAAAAATAGACAATGCCATTAATATTTTTCCGAAACCAGTCAATTATCTCTTTCTCCTTTTTTCCGGATTTTTCCTTTTAGGAATCGTTGCTGTCAGAAATTGGAAATATGCATTATTAGGCGCAACTTTTTTTGGATTAAGCACTTATTTTTACATCATCATTGCAGCCGGGCATAACGGGAAAGTACATACAATTGCTTATTTCGCACCGCTTTTAGCAGGAATTCTTCTTGTTTATACCCGTAAAAAATATGTCACAGGCTTCATCGTTACGACACTTTTCATGGGACTGCAGATTGCGGCGAACCATCCGCAAATGACGTACTATCTTTTTCTTGCCTTAGGATTTTTATTCCTTTCAGAACTGATTCGAGTGATTCAAAAGAAAACGGATATAAAACATTTTCTGATTTCCACAGGAATTGTAGGATTAGCTGCCGTAATCGGTGTCGGAATGAATTCTCAAAGAATCATGGCCAATTCGGAATATGTAAAAGAAACCGTCCGGGGAAAACAAATTCTGGATAACAGCAAACATTCTTCAGAAAAATCCGGGATGGATAAAGAAAGTATGCTGATGTGGAGCTATGGAAAAATGGAAACTCTGAACCTTTTTATCCCAAGATTAATGGGCGGAGCTTCGCAGGAAGAAGGATCGGAAGATATTGCGAACGGAGTTCAGAACCTAATTCAGAATAATGTACAGACTCAGGAAGAATATAACCG
>DAMDNI010000107.1:4313-9528 GCA_032083825.1 Bergeyella sp.
TATAACCGAATCATGAAAGGTTTTGGCGGCCTTACATATTGGGGCGATCAGGAAGGAACTTCAGGACCCGCTTATCAAGGCGCTGTTGTGGTTTTTTTAGCCATTTTAGGATTCTTTTTTGCATGGAAAAAATATCGTTACTGGATCTTCGGTGCTTCTTTGCTGACGATTTTTTTAGCATGGGGAAGAAATTTCCTAGTGCTTTCCGACTTTTTCATTGATTTTGTTCCGTTTTATAATAAATTCAGGGCACCTTCTTCTATTCTTGTAGTGGTAGAACTTTTGTTTCCTTTCATTGCTATTCTCGGGCTGTACAGATTTTTCAATTCAAATGAAAAAACAGAAACAAAGCCTGAAAATATCCTAACCGAGGAATATAAAAAGAAAACATTAATCTATGTTACTTCTGCAGTTTTAGGAATTACCGTTTTACTTTTACTTTTCGGAAAATCAATTTTAGGATTTCATACTGATGCTGAAAAAACTTATTTTCCTCCATATTTACTGGATTTTCTTGTGGATGAACGTTTCAAAATGTTCCGTGAAGACGCTATCAAAGCAATTCTGTATGTAGGAATTACAGCTGCAGTACTATTCTTTAGTTTAAAACAGAAACTCAATCAGAATATCGCTCTTGCTGTAATCGGGTTCGTAAGCTTATTTGACCTTTGGAGCGTCAACAAAAGATATCTGAACAACGATAATTTTATTGATAAAATCATTGCTGAAAATCCTTTCCAGACCGAAAGTTCAGAACTTTTAATGGGAAAAGTCGGTGACAATCCTGCGTTGCAATCTTTGCTGCAAAATGCAAATATCAACAAAACATTAGAAACTCTTGCCGAAAAAGATCAGACTCATTATCGTATTTACAATCAGGTTTTAGGGACATTTAGTGAAACGAATACATCCTATTTCAAATCTTCGGTTGGCGGCTATCATGCGGTAAAACTCAGAAGATATGATGACATCATCAATGAGTATTTCATGAAAATGGATACTGTAAAAGTTCCGAAAATCCTGAATATGCTCAACACCAAATACATGATTTTTGGTGATCCTCAGCAACCACAGGCTGTCCCGAATCCTTATGCTAACGGAAATGCATGGTTTGTTTCTGATATTAAATTCGTTTCCAATCCGAATGATGAGATTCTGCAGATTGGCGAAGTTGACACGAAAACCACTGCAGTTATTTCCAATGATGATAAGAAATATTTTGAAGGCAAACAATTGGCAAAAGACTCAACCGCTGCAATTAATTTAACACAATATCAGCCCAACGAGCTCGAACTGAAAACGCAAAGTAAAACACCGCAATTGGCAGTTCTCTCCGAAATCTATTATCCTCACGGCTGGAAAATGTTTGTGGACGGAAAAGAAGTTCCTTACATTAAAGCCAACTATCTTTTGAGAGCCGTTCACGTTCCTGCCGGAAATCATACGATCAAAATGATTTTCGAACCGGAAGTCATAGAGAAAGGAAAAATATTTTCGCTGATTTCTTTTGGAATATTTTTACTTTTAAGCTCACTTGGAATTTGGTGGCTGTGGAAAAAGCAATCTCCTTCCATCTCAAAATAATTCATTATTAAGAATTAAAATTAAATATAAAAAGTTTTAAATCTTATTGACTAAACGTTTTTAATTTTAGAATTTCAATTGATTTCATCAAAAAAAATACTTATCATCACTTATTACTGGCCTCCAGCTGGTGGTCCTGGTGTTCAGCGCTGGCTGAAATTCGCGAAATACTTACCTGAATTCGGATGGAAGCCTGTCATTTTCACGCCTGAAAACCCAAGCTATCCTTTACTCGATGAAAGCCTTGAAAAAGAAGTCCCGGAAAATCTGGAAATCATTAAAACCAAAATCTGGGAGCCTTACCAATTGGCCGAAAAACTCAACAGAAGCAATAAAAAGTTCAAAGCCGGGCAATTCGATGTCGGGCAAAATCAAAGTTGGAAATCTAAGCTTTCTATTTGGATTCGGGGTAATTTTTTCATTCCGGATGCAAGAGTTTTCTGGGTGAAGCCCTCTGTGAAATTTTTGAAAAAATATCTGACGGAAAATCATTTTGATGCTTTTGTGACAACTGGCCCGCCACATTCCCTTCATCTTATTGGACTGGAACTTAAGAAAGAATTTCCCGGTTTGAAATGGATTGCTGATTTTCGTGATCCATGGACGGAAATTTCATACTATAAACATTTAAAACTGACCAAAAATTCCGACAGAAAACATCGGACGTTGGAAGAAAACGTTTTCAGAAATGCTGATATTACTTTAGCAACGAGTTATACTGATGCTGAAAATTTCAGGAAAAAAGGAGCGAATGCCGTATGCATTACCAATGGATTTGACCGGAATACGGAAAATGAAGAAAACAATCTTCCGGAACTTCGGAGCTCCGGGCTTTTGGACAAATTTTCGTTAAGCTATGTCGGTGTCTTGGAGCAGCTCAGAAATCCTGAAATCCTGTGGACGGTTTTGAATGAAATCTTGGCAGAAAATGGAGAATTCAAAAAAGATTTTGTGCTGAAGTTTGTTGGAAAAGTAGATGATAAAATTCTTTCTTCAATTGAAAACTCAAATCTTAAAAACAATACTCAGAATTTAGGATATATTCCTCATAATGATGCCGTGAAAGAAATGGAAAATTCTACCATTCTGCTGATTACAAACTTTCCTGAAGATTCTTCAAAAGGTATTATTCCAGGGAAAATTTTTGAATACCTTTCTACAGGAAATCAAATTATGTCTTTTGGCCCGAAAGATGCGGATGTTTCCAGAATTTTAGAAAAAACAAATGCTGGGGAGCATTTTAGCTATACAGAAAAACAAAATCTGAAACGTTATATTGTCAACATTTACGAAAAGTGGAAATCCGGAAATCTGAAAAACCAGAATTCTAATATTGAAGAATTTTCGCGAAAAAATCTTACGAATATGCTTTCGGAGATTTTGGATTAATATAACGACTATGCGAAAAAATCAAAGTTTTTGCACGATACTTTTCTGAATTATATTTAAATAAAAAACGGGTTTTACACCCGTTTATATTCAATACTTTACTTTAAAAATTTACTCTATCCAACCTTGTTCACGCATCCAATCATCATTGTACACTTTAGCTACATAACGCGAGCCGTGATCGTGCAGAAGAACGACAATTACATCGTCTTTTGTAAACTTACCTTTCATCTGAACCAATGCTGAAATCGCACTTCCTGCAGAATATCCACAAAAAATCCCTTCTTCTTTTGCCAGTTTCCTTGCATAAATAGCCCCGTCTTTATCGGTCACTTTCTCAAAATGATCGATGACACTCATATCATAATTCTCTGGAATGATATCTTCACCGATTCCTTCTGTAATATATGTGTAGGCATGTTCGTAATGCAACTCTCCTGTTTCATGAAATTCCTTAAGAATCGAACCGAATGTATCTACACCAATTATTTTAATATCGGGATTTCTTTCCTTAAAAAAAGTTCCGCAGCCTGTAATTGTTCCGCCCGTTCCGGCTCCCACAACAAAATGAGTTAATTTGCCTTCTGTCTGTTCCCAGATTTCAGGAGCGGTCTGCTCGTAATGAGCCTGTCTGTTGGACAAATTATCATATTGATTGACATACCAGCCATTTTCAGTTTCTTTCGCCAGTCTTTTGGAAACGGAGTAATATGAACGCGGATCAGTTGGTTTTACATCAGTCGGGCAAACGATGACTTCAGCTCCGACCGCCCGAAGAATATCACATTTTTCTTTAGACTGTTTTGAATTGGTTACGAAAATACATTTGTAGCCTTTCACAATGGCAGCAAGTGCAAGCCCCATTCCTGTATTTCCGGAAGTTCCTTCAATGATTGTTCCGCCCGGCTTCAAACGTCCGTCTTTTTCGGCATCTTCAATCATTTTCACTGCCATCCTGTCTTTTACAGAATTTCCGGGATTGAACGTTTCTACTTTAGCAAGAACTAAAGCCGGAAAATCTTCACCCAAAACTTTATTAAGTTTTATTAAAGGTGTATTTCCTATGGTTTCCAGAATATTTTGAGCGTATTTCATTTTAAAAATTTAGGATTGCAAAGATACTTTTTAAAAATAAATCTTCGATTCCTGAAAAATAGTACATTTTTTCAAAACTTGATTTTTATTTGGTAAAAAGTAATGTTAAATTTCAGGATATTAAATTATTTATGCCAAAGCCTGTCGTTTTCCAGATACAATTTGGTTTCAAAATTATTTGTAAAAAGTGCGCCGGTTCCAAGGCCTTGAGGAATTTGCGGATTTTTAATGAAAGTGTATTGGGCAATCGCATTCAGCCCGATGTTGCTTTCCAGGGCAGAGGTGATCCACCAGCCAATTCCCAGATTTTCTGCAAGAGAAATCCATTCATCAGATCCTGAAATACCACCTACCAATGAAGGTTTCAGAATGATATACTGAGGTTTGATTTTTTCTAAAAGTTTTTTCTTTTCATCAAATTCTAAAACCCCAATCAATTCTTCATCCAAAGCAATCGGCGTTGGAGTTTCTGCACAAAGTTCTTTCATTCTATTAGGACTCCCTGCTTTTATCGGCTGTTCGATAGAATGAATGCCCAGATCTGCGAGTTCCTTCAAAACTATTTTTGCTTCTTCAAAAGAGAAACCGCCATTAGCATCTACACGAAGCTCTAACTTTTCTTTCGGAAATTTTTCTCTTAATTTTTTCAGGATATTTTTTTCGGAATTCCAGTCGACACCGATTTTTAACTTAATACAATTAAATTCTTTATCTAATTTTTCGGAAATCTGTTCTTGCATAAAATCTACATTCCCCATCCAGATTAAGCCATTGATTTTTATGGATTCCTGATTTTTGGTGAATGCTGAAGGAAAATAAAGATCTGAACCGTATTTGAGATTCAAAATTGCCTGTTCATAGCCAAACCAAATAGACGGAAAATGATGAAGTTCTCTTTTTAAAATTTCGGAATCTTTATGTATATTTTCACAAAGCCATTCCAGCTTCTCTTCATATCCCGGAACATCATCATAACTCAAACCCCTGAACAACCCGCACTCTCCTATTCCTTTTTCCCCATTTTCAGAAATTTCGAGAATAAAGGTTTCCTTGGTATTGAGAATTCCGCGAGAAGTACCGCCAGGACGCTTGAATTCGAGAATGTGTTTAAAAAAATGGGCTTTCATTCAGTGATAAAACTTTTGGG
>DAMDNI010000108.1:0-6843 GCA_032083825.1 Bergeyella sp.
TGATGAAGAAATAAAAAGCCTGAACGAATTTTTTGCCAAATACAATCTTCCCAGAGCTCCGAAATATTATATCATGAAATGGCTCGCAGATTACATCGTAAAATACGGTGTGGATGGTTTTCGGGTGGATACGGTGAAGCATGCCAACGAAGATGCATGGAAAGAATTTCAGAAAATTTCGCAGGATGCTTTTAACGAATACAAAAAAAATAATCCGTCAAAAGTTTTGGATGACAACAATTTCTTTACAGTAGGGGAAGTTTACGGTTACGGTATTTCACAAAAGCAATATTATGATTTTGGAGACAGAAAAGTAGATTATTTCCAGAATGGATTTAGCAATTTAATCAATTTTGACTTTAAAGGAGATGCCAGCAAATCGTACGAAGAAATTTTCTCAAAATATTCTCAAATCCTGAATTCAGATCTGAAAGGTTTCGGCGTGATGAATTATATTTCCTCCCATGATGACAGCTGGCCTTTTGATAAAGAGCGCAAAAAAACATACGAAGCAGGAACCAAACTTTTGCTCGCTCCGGGAATTTCGCAAATCTATTATGGTGACGAAACCGGACGTGAATTGATTGTGGATGGTGCAGAAGGTGACGCCAATCTTCGCAGCAATATGAATTGGGATAAAATCAAAAATAATCCCGAAACTCAAAAACTTTTGAGCCATTGGCAGAAACTTGGAAAATTTCGGGCCAATCATCCCGCAGTTGGAGCCGGGGTTCATCAGATGATTTCCAACGCACCGTATTATTTTTCAAGAACCTACGTGAAAGGAAATTTTGTAGATAAAGTATTCATTGGCCTGGATTTGGATAAAGGACCAAAGAATATTGACGTGAAAGGGATTTTCAATGAAGGAGACCAGATTCGTGACGCATATTCTGGAGCTTCGATGCCGGTAATTGAGGGAAAGGTTTCATTCAGCTCCGGATACGGAATTGTCTTGCTGGAAAAAATATGATTGAATAAAATTTAAAATAAAAAGGATTTAAAAATGAAAAAAATAGGAATTGCATTTGTGATGTTGACGGGAATTGCTGTTTCGGCGCAGGAAGTTCCAAAAGTCCTGAAAACAGAGTTTACAAAAGAAGCATTATCACAAAAAATCACCAATCTGGACGGGAATAAGCTGAGTATTGCCGAGATTATCAAAAAACATGAAGGCAGAATTGTCATCATTGATTTTTGGGCAAGCTGGTGCAAAGACTGCGTCCTTGCACTTCCCGGAACAAAAGAACTGAAAGCTGAAAATCCCGAAATTGATTTCGTGTATTTTTCTCTTGACCGAAGTGCCGAACAATGGAAAAAAGGAATGGAAAAATTTGAAATTACCAGCCCGGAAAATTACTGGTTTGATGAAGGCTGGAAAAATCCTTTCAACAATTATGTAGATTTGAACTGGATTCCCAGGTTCCTTATTGTAGATCAGAAGGGGAAAATTGCAAAATATTACTCCATCTCACCCAGCGATCCGGAAATTCAGAAAACCATTGATAAGATTTCAAAATCTTAATGATAAAAAAATCCTTTCTTCAAGAAAGGATTTTTTTATTTATAGAAAAGGAGCTTCCAGAAAATCATTTAATGATTTTATGGATTTGTAGATTTTTGTGAAATGGTCTGCAGCCTTTGGATTTAGTAATTCTTCATCAGAAATCGGATGGCTTACGACAAAATGTTTCAGCTTCAGATATTCAGCCATCGGATCTTCTTTTTCAAAACCCTGAGGAACTTTCTGAAGCTTATTTTCCACACTCAGGCCTCTGAAATTATTCCTGAAATCTTTCTGTTCAAGAATATCAGAAAATTCTTTTCCGTTCATTGATATTTCTTTTCTTATTTCCTTTAAAACAGAAGGTTCAGGCATGTAAACTCCTCCTGCAAGAAAAGATTTTCCGGGTTCGATATGCAGATAATATCCTGAGATTTTATTTCCTTTCCCAATTCCTAGGCTTGCTCCGAAATTGGCTTTGTACGGAGATTTATCTTTTGAAAACCTCGTGTCTCTGTAAATTCTGAATAAAGATTTTTTAGCGTCCATTTTTCCAATTTCTTCATCAAATTCACCGATTTTTTCAATGAGATTTTCGACAAAACCGGTTACATCAGCCTGAGCTTCGAGATAAAGGCTTTTATTTTCATTAAACCATTCGCGGTTGTTGTTTTTTGCAAGATTGCGGAGAAATTGTAACGTATCTTTTTTCATAATAATGATGATCTTATCACAAAGATACCTTAAAGAAACAGAAAGTTTAAAAAAATCTTTTTTTGATCCTGAAAATTCCTTTCCGGTAATTTTTCATAATGTTTTTAAAAAGATCTCCGTTGGAAGGAGGCGTCAGTACCACAGCATTTGCGCCGTTTTCAATGACAGAATTGAGGTCGCTGACAGATTTTCCACCGGTACAGATATAAGGAATTTGCGGGAAATTCTTTTGAATATGCTGAATGATCTCTACCGTATTGCTTCCACCTGTGATATGGAAAATGTTGACACCAGAATCTATACGCTTCTGCAGGTCAATAGTAAGGCTTGAAATGCTTGAAATAATCGGAATGGAGATGGCTTTCCGGATTTTCTGAATATCTTTATTTTTAAACGGCTGATTTACAATTACAGCTGCAGCTCCGAGTTTTTCAGCCTCTATTGCCATTTCAAGAGCAATTTCACCTTGTGTAATTCCGCCGCCAATTCCGCAGATCACTGGTTTTTGTGAAAAATCAATAAGCGTTTTCATTATATTTACCGAAGGTGGAAAAGGGTATACCGCAAGAATTGCATCACAGTCGTTATTTTCAATCAACGCAATATCCGTAGAAAAGAGGATGGATTTTACTTTTTCCTGATTGAAAGAAATCCCGGAACAGTTTTCTCGGATGAGCTGAGGGGTGCTCAATTTCTTTTTAGGCATTTCTTTTTTAAGAAACAGCCTTTCCCAAAAGCTTTTCTGCCCTGAGGAAACATTCCAGAATGTTGAATAATAGTTGCCTTTTAATTCCATAATGAAATATTTGATGGAGGTAAAAATCCGTATTTTTTTTCATTCCGAAAATTAATTTTATGTAATATGTAATGAGTTTGAAATATTATGTAATGAAATAATAATGTCATAAAAAACCAATTTTTGATTTTTTAAAGATATATTTCATGATGAATAATCATCATTTTAAAAAGGGTTTAATTTGGATTTTTTCACTATTTTTATTCAGATTCAAATATTTTTCGTAATTTTGCCGCTTAATTTAGACGATCTTTTAAATGAATTTATTTACGGAATCCAATTTAAGCCCTGAGGTTCTTCAGGCTATTGGCGACCTCGGCTTCGTAGAGCCGACAGAAATCCAAAAACAGACTATTCCTTTTATCCAATCGGATATTCGCGATCTTATCGCACTTGCGGCAACAGGAACAGGCAAAACAGCAGCATTTTCGCTTCCGATTTTGGATATGATAGACGACAGCAGTCGTAAAATCCAATTATTGGTGCTTTGCCCGACTCGAGAACTTTGCCTCCAGATCACTAAAGACATCAAAAATTACACGAAATACCTTAAAAACATCAAAACCACAGCAGTTTATGGTGGAAGCAGTATTATGGAACAAATTCGCTCTCTGAGAGACAAACCGCAGATTATCGTGGGAACTCCGGGACGTGTGATTGATATGATCAACAGAAAAGCGCTTGATTTTTCCGATATACAATGGCTGGTTTTAGATGAGGCAGACGAAATGCTTTCCATGGGCTTCAAAGATGATCTGGAAACAATTTTAAGCGAAACTCCCGAAACCAAACAGACGTTCTTGTTCTCGGCAACAATGAACAAAGAAGTGGAGCGTATTTCTAAAAATTATCTGACAAAGCCTCACAAAATATCTGTAGGATCTATTAATGCAGTGAAGAAAAATATTTCACACGAATATTATGTGGTAGGCTACAGACAGAAAAAAGAAGCTTTGAAAAGATTGATTGATGCCAATCCTAATCAATATTCCATTATTTTCTGCAGAACCAGAATGGAAACTCAGGAAGTTGCAGATTTTCTGATGCAAAATGGTTATGCCGCAGATGCTCTTCATGGAGATTTGTCACAGGCTCAGAGAGATACGGTGATGAAGAAATTCCGTTTGAAAAACATTGATATTCTTGTAGCAACCGATGTTGCAGCAAGAGGCCTGGATGTTGATTCTTTGACACACGTGATCCATTTTTCTTTACCTGATGATCCTGAAGTTTTCGTTCATAGAAGCGGAAGAACAGGGCGTGCAGGAAAAGACGGAATTTCTATGGCGCTCATCAAACCTGAGGAATCAAGAAAATTGAAGCAGATAAAATCTGAAACTAAAATTGAAATTGCCGAGAAAAAAATTCCTACAGGAAAAGAAATAATCAAGGCACAGGTCGGTGGTGTTTTTGAAAAATTATTAACTGAACATGAAGACTTTTTCGAATTTGATAATAAACTGATTCCGGATCTTTCGAACTTTACAAAAGAAGAATTGGTACATCAGCTATTGCAATTCCAGCTTAGGGATTTAGCATTGTATTATAAAGATAAAAATGATCTTGCGGAACAGAAATTCAACAATAACGATGATGACAGGGGAAGCAGAAGAGACAGGAGAGACCGCGATCGTGGAAGAGGAGAAAGAGGCGATAGAAGAGACCGTGACAGAGGAGGAAAACCAAGAAGAAAAAATGAAGATATGGTTCGTTTCTTCTTTAATCTCGGGAAAAAAGATAACCTAAAGAAAATGGATATGCTGGAAATTATCAACAAAGCTACATCCAAATCTAAAAAAAGAGCGGATATCGGAGATATAGAAATTTTAGAGAAATTCTCTTTCTTCGAAGTAGAAAAATCTTTTAAAGATGAAGTTCTTAAAGGTCTACAGACACAGAAGTTTAAAGGAAAAGAAATGCGTGCAGAAGTCGCAAACTAATCCTCTTTAATAAGAGTAAAAGCAGTCTTTAAGGCTGCTTTTTTTATGGAATGACGTAATGAGTTCAGATTATTAATCTTATTTTTGCAGTTAAGTAAAAATGCCAATGTCACAAAAATTTTCTTTTTTCTTTTTATTTCTTTTTGCAGCAGCAACAGCTCAGAATAATGAATTTAAGGAGCATGTTTCCAATTTCAATATGACATCATTTACTTACAAGCATAACAAAAAATGGTCTGTATATGTTGAAGTGCAGCAGCGTTCCATTGAAGATTTCATGCTTCCTGATTATTATGAGATTAAAGGAGGGCCAGCCTATAATTTTAACAAACAAAACCAAGTTCTTTTAGGAGTCGGAAGGTACGGAACTTACCGTGAAAGCAAGTTTTATCAACGTGAAATCCGGCTTTGGCTTCAGTATGTTTTTTCACATAATATTGACAGGGTGAAGTTTGACCACCGATTCAGGGCAGAAAAAAGATTTTTCCATTTTCCTCAGGATGATACCAATACTAATGATGAACGTTACAGATACCGTTTGGCAGCAACGGTTCCGCTGAACAAAAGCAGGATAGAACCCGGTACAATTTTTTTCAATACTTTTGAAGAAGTGTTTTTTGGACCGAAAAACCCGGATACGTTCAAAAGGAACAGGTTTTTTGGCGGATTTGGATATCAGCTAAATGATTTTACCAATACCAATATTGGTTATATGTGGCAAAAGGAATATTCATCAGTGAAGGGTGACAAAAGCTATCATTTCGTATATTTCGGGTTGAATTTTACGTTTGACAGGCTCAAAAATAGTGAGCAGCATGCGATTCCGGTTGCTGATTAATATCACTATTAATGTTAAGAAAAATTAATACCGGAATTTTTAAGCTAAGCTTATGAATCCTCATATTTGCAGAACCAAAATTTAAAAAAATTAAACATGGGAATTGGTAATATTTTTAAAGCATTCCAGCCAAAAGACAAAGTGTTCTTTGTATTGTTTGATAAAGTAGGGCAGAACCTTGTAGAAATGTCCGATTATTTTCACGAAGGAATTAAAGAATTCGATCAGAATGACGATACTTTTATGAAGAAAGTGAGTGATTTTGAACACAAAAATGACGATCTTACCCATCAGATTTTTGTGGAACTCGGGCAGAATTTTATCACACCTTTTGACAGGGAAGATATCTCCTCACTGGCCAATAAGCTTGATGACATCGCAGATTACATGTATGCATCAGCCAAATATATTTTTCTTTACAAAACTCCTGAAACAAAGGAATACGCAGAGTTTTCCCTTCTAATCAATAAAGCTTGCCTTGAGATTCAGAATGCTCTTGAAAATATGAAAGATTTTAAAAATCCTTCTGCAGTTAAAGAATCATGTATAAAAATCAATTCGTACGAAAACATTGCGGATGATGTTCAGAGTAAGGCTTTGATGAAGCTTTTCGAAACCAATGATCCTATAAGAATCATTAAAGTTCAGACGGTGCTTAACTATCTTGAAGAAGTGACCGATAAGGCTGAAGATGTAGCCAACATTCTTGAAAACATCGTGATCAAATACGCATAATCCTACTGATTTTTTTTAGAATGGACTTACCTATCCTTTTGATCGTTATCATTGTCCTCGCGTTAATTTTTGATTATATCAATGGTTTTCACGATGCGGCAAATTCTATTGCTACCATTGTTTCCACAAAAGTGCTTACTCCTTTCCAAGCTGTTCTTTGGGCGGCTGTCTGGAATTTTGCGGCTTTTTTCGTAACCATGTATATTATCGGAGAATTTAAAATCGGAAATACCATTGCAAAATCGGTAAACGAAGATTTTATTACACTGGAAGTGATTCTTGCAGGGCTTATCGCCGCTATTGCTTGGAATTTGCT
>DAMDNI010000108.1:6853-9355 GCA_032083825.1 Bergeyella sp.
GACCTGGTGGTTTGGAATTCCTTCATCATCTTCTCATACGCTGATTGGAGGATTCATTGGTGCAGCATTAATGCATGCCTGGGTTTCCGAGTATCATACAATTGCTTCGCTAAGTCCGGAGCTGAGCTTTTTTGAGACTCTAATAGAATCTCTGAAAGGCCTTTTCAAGCTGAATGTAGTGAAGTACAGTAAAGTCATACCAATATTTTTATTCATCTTTTTAGCGCCGATCATCGGTATGGTGATTTCTGTAATCATTACACTTATTATTGTAAATATCAGCAAAAACACAAATCCGCATAAAGCAGATGGGATATTTAAAAAATTGCAGCTTGTTTCATCCGCTCTTTTCAGTTTGGGACATGGTACCAATGATGCTCAGAAAGTAATGGGTATTATTGGTGCAGCGGTTATTTATTATCATGTTCAGATGCTGCATGATCCTTTGTATCTTAATTTGGATTCTTCACATCAGTTCAATTATTTTGTAGAACATTATTGGTGGGTACCTGTGACATCCTTTACAATGATTGCTTTGGGAACAATGAGCGGCGGCTGGAAGATTGTAAAAACAATGGGAACAAGAATCACGAAAGTTACTCCTTTAGAAGGTGTTGCTGCTGAAACTGCAGGTGCGATAACGCTTTTTATTTCTGAACATTTGAGAATTCCGGTTTCTACTACGCATACCATTACCGGTTCAATTATCGGAGTTGGCCTTACTAAAAGAGTTTCCGCAGTACGTTGGGGAGTCACTGTAAGTTTGCTTTGGGCATGGATTCTTACTATTCCTATTTCAGCGATTGTTGCTGGGATCACCTATCTTCTTGTATTTGCTGCAAGCTGATTTGGGATAATTATAAAATTTATTAAACTCTGCTTTTCGCAGGGTTTTTTGTTTTTTTTAAAGCTTTCAAAATTGTATTTTTGCAGCAAACCAAAACTATTTATGGAATTTTTAGATCAGTATCAGGAAATCGTAGCAAAGGCAATTGATAAATATTTATTTAAAGATAAGCCGACAGAACTTTACGAGCCGATGAATTATATTATTTCACATGGCGGGAAAAGACTTCGCCCGATAATGGTTTTAATGGGATGTGAGCTTTTTGGAGGAGACATTTCAAAAGCGTTGAAGCCTGCTCTTGCGATCGAATATTTTCACAATTTCACCCTTATTCATGACGATATTATGGATGAAGCTCCGCTGAGAAGAAATGTTCCGACCATTCATACGCTTCATGGCACGAATACGGCGATTCTTTCCGGAGACGGATTACTTCTCAAAGCTTACAAGTTTTTTGAAGATCTTGAACCTGAGCTTTTCAAGGCATGTGTCAGAGTTTTTACTCATACAGGTTTGCTTCTTTGTGAAGGCCAGCAGTATGATATCAATTTTGAAACTCAGAAAGATGTAACTTATGATGATTATATCCGCATGATTACTTATAAAACAGGTGTTTTGAGCGCTTCATCTTTCGAAATCGGTGCTCTCATTGCCAAAGCCAGTTTTTCTGAAGCAAAGGCGATTTTCAATTTTGGAAAACATATCGGGATCGCATTTCAGATTATGGATGATTATCTGGATGTTTTCGGAAACCAGAAAAATTTCGGGAAAAAACATGCAGGAGATATTTACGAAAACAAAAAAACGATTCTTTATCTTTTAGCAAAAGAGCACGCAACTGCAGAGGAAAGAAAAGAGCTTGATTTCTGGTATTCCAAAAAGACGGATAATATTGATAAAGTATATGGCGTGGAGAAAATTTTCCGCAGAACAAAAGTAGATGAAAAAGTTCTTCGCCTGGTACAGAAACATAATGAAATCGGGCAAAGTTATCTCAGCAGAATCAATGTTCCTGAAGAAAAGAAAAGACCTTTTATCGAGCTTGCCAATTATTTGCTGAGAAGAGAAAGCTAGATTTGTAAAAGTTTATAAGGTTCTTTTTTGGAAATTTGAAAAATCCTGGAGAACGGGATAAATAAAATGAAATTCCGAACAGAAGTCCATATCGAAAATTCTGAAAAGAAAATAGAGATTGAAGATAAAATATTTTCGATCGGATCCTGTTTTGCAACAGAAATAACAGATCTTTTGCAGGCAGGCCAGCTTCAGACTTTGAATAATCCTTTCGGAACAATTTTTAATCCTTATTCGATAAATACAGTTATTAAAAAACTTCACGATTCAGAATTTTATAAAGAAGACGATCTAATTGTTTACGAGGAAGAAGTAATTTCGCTGGATCATCATACGAAGTTTAATTCACAATATGCCCATCAAACTTTGGAAAATATCAACGCTGAGATTGAAAAAGCAAACCGTTTTCTTCAGGAAACAAAATGGGTTATTGTCACATATGGGACTTCATTTATTTACGAATTTATTCCTAAGCAGAAGCTGGTCGCGAATTGTCATAAAATTCCTCAGAAGTTTTTCGAAAAAAGACTGCTTTCTCACCTGGAAATCACAGATTCTATTTACGAAACTATTACCAACTT
>DAMDNI010000109.1:0-9335 GCA_032083825.1 Bergeyella sp.
AACCTGCTGTTATTCATATCGAAGATGACATTGATATTTCCAGGGGAGATTTTTTCGTAAAAGCGGATCATCTTCCGAATATTGAAAACGAATTTGAAGCGTTGGTTTGCTGGATGGACAAAAAAGAACTGAACGAAGGCAACAAATATCTTCTTCAGCACCGCTCAAGAATTGTAAAAGCGATTGCAAAAGAAATTGAATACAAAATTGACGTTAATACTTTAGAAAAAAATCCTGTTACAGAATCTGTAAAACTTAATGAAATTGTAAAAGTCCGTTTCAAAACAGCTTCACCGCTCGTTTTTGATACATTCGAAAAAAATCCGGCAACAGGAAGCTTCATTCTTGTAGATGAAACCGGAAATTCGACAGTTGGCGCATGTATGATACAATAAATCTTTTATTGGGATGGAAAACAATTTTAAAAGCAATCCTTCATACCCGGTTTTTCTGAAATCGGATCAGCTTTCCATCCTCATTGTAGGAAACAGCATTTCGGTTTACAACAGGCTGCTGTTTATCATTAAAGAATTTCGCACTTCTCACATCAATGTTATCGTTCCGGAAATCAATTCAAAAATTCAGAAACTTACAGACCAGCATTCATACATTGAGGTTTTTGAAAAAGAAATTAATGAAGAAGATTTTAAAAGCATTCACCTCGTTTTCTTTACTGATGAAACTCAAAATCCGGAATTATTAAAGAAAATCGCCTCCGAAAATTCTGCATTAGCACATTTTTCTCATTATCCGCACCTTAATGATTTTGAAGAAATGGTTTCTGCAGAGCTTGATAAAATTCAGAAGCAGAAAAAATTTGCAAAAAAAATCTCTGTTCTTCAAAAACTTTCCCAACAGCTTTCCGAAAAAGAAGAGCCTTCCGACCCTTATGAACAGCTGGAAAACACTTCAAAAATTGCAAAAGCAGCGCAACTGAAATCCAATATTTATCTTGCCATAATCGGTTTGATGCTTTTTGTCGGATTGTTGGGAGTCACTATTTATGAGTTCAGTCTTTATGATGATGTAAAGCAATTTCTCACTCAGGACAATTACATTTTTTTCTGGATGCTTTTGGTAGGTTTTTTAGCAGAAATGATCGCAGGATCCATGGGAATGGGATACGGTGTAATTTGTACAACCATATTATTAATGCTGAATGTTCCTCCGCCAATTGTGAGTGCAAGCATCCATTCGGCAGAAAGTTTCACATCTGCTGCAGGAAGCATCAGCCACTACAAGCTTGGAAATGTAAATATGAAACTGGTTAAAAGACTTGCTCCTTTTGCCATTCTCGGAGCAATCATAGGATCCGTTTCTTTGACATATTTCGGAGAGCATTACGCACATATTGTGAAGCCGCTCATTGCTCTTTACACGTTGTATATCGGTGTTAACATTCTACGCAAATCTTTAATGAAAAACCGCCACAAATCGGTAAAACGAAAAAAAAGCAACCTGACTTTCTTAGGAATTACAGGCGGCTTTATTGATTCTTTTGCTGGCGGAGGATGGGGACCTTTGGTGACAGGTTCATTAATTAAAGACGGAAGAACACCAAGATTTGTAATTGGCAGTTCTACTTTAACAAAATTTCTGCTGACCGTTACAAGTGCAATAACTTTCATTTATACCATTGGAATCCATCACTGGAATATTGTACTTGGACTTTTGATTGGAGGGATTGTAACCGCCCCTTTTTCTGCAATGCTTACCGCAAAACTTCCCGTTAAAAAAATGACCATCTTTATCAGTATTCTGGTCATTATCATGAGCAGCATTACGATTATTAAATCTCTTTTCTAAAATAAATCAATTAATTACTTAAAACTTCCGCCATCAGATTGAATTTCGGAATATCAATTTCCATATTCCTTTCCGTAAGCATGTTTTTGAACAGGTAATTTCCACTCATATTTCCAACTCCGGAACGCAAAATAACATTTGAAAAATAGCTGAAGCTCTCTCCTGGTAAAATTTCGGGTGTAAGACCTATGACACCGTCTCCGGAAACCTCTGTATATCCGTAACCTACATCATAAATCAGCCATTTTCTTTTAAGAAGCTTGATAGAATCTTCCCTAAGATTTTCAACCGTTATATGATATCGAAATACGAAACGGTTCTCAGAAGGAAAGCTATTTTTAATATCATATTCTGTAATTACTGTTATTTTTACTGAGTCTGTAATCTTGGAAACCATGGCATTAAAATTTAGTTCGGAAAAGCAGATACAAATATCCCGCCTTTTTTTACTGAACAAATGTAAGAGTAAATAAATGAAATAAAAAATCCTGTCGTTGACAGGATTTTTATAGTAAATTAAAGTTCTAGTGCTTTTTTCTCATCTCCACCCATTAAGAATTCTACAGGGTTGTCGATGGCCTCTTTCACCGCTACCAAAAATCCTACGGATTCTCTGCCGTCAATGATTCTGTGGTCGTAAGACATTGCCAGATACATCATCGGGCGAATTTCTACCTGCCCATTCACCGCAACTGGTCTTTGAATGATATTGTGCATTCCCAAAATTGCAGATTGGGGAGGATTAATGATTGGTGTTGAAAGCATAGATCCGAAAACTCCGCCATTGGTTATGGTAAATGTACCTCCGGTCATTTCGTCTACTGTAATTTTTCCGTCCCTTACTTTTTCTGCAAGAGTTTTGATATTTGCTTCAACTCCTCTGAAAGTCATATTTTCTGCATTTCTGAGTACAGGAACCATCAGTCCTTTCGGCCCGGAAACCGCAATAGAAATATCGCAGAAATCATAATTGATTTTAAAATCTCCATCAATAGAAGCATTCACATCAGGGAAAAGCTGAAGTGCTCTGGTTACTGCTTTCGTAAAGAAAGACATAAATCCTAGGCCGATTCCGTGTTTTTGAGCAAACTCGTCTTTATATTGTTTTCTGATTCTGAAAATTTCAGACATATCCACTTCGTTGAAAGTGGTCAGCATTGCGGTTTCATTTTTTACAGAAACCAATCTTGCGGCAAGTTTTCTTCTAAGAACTGAAAGTTTTGTAGTGGTAGTTCCTCTGTTACCGTCGGTAGAAGAAACTGCTCCCATGGAAGGTGCACCTTTTGCTACTTCTGCATCTTCTTTAGTGATTCTTCCGTCTCTTCCGGAACCTTGCACGGATGAGGCAGGAATTCCTTTTTCATCTAAAATCTTTTTAGCAGCAGGTGATGGCGTTCCGGTAGCATAAGTGGTAACAGCAGCCGGTTTCTCTTCAGCTTTTGGAGCAGCCGGTTTCGGAGCTTCTGCTTTTGGCTCTTCTTTCACTTCCGTTTTTGGAGATTCTGAAGATCCGGCAGGTTTTGCAGCATCCAGATCGATAAGACAAACAACCTGACCAACTTGTACAACATCTCCTTCTTCTGCTTTTAGAGTGATGATACCGCTTTGTTCTGCAGGAAGTTCAAGTGTTGCCTTATCGGAATCTACTTCTGCAATTGGCTGGTCTTTTTCCACGTAATCACCGTCTTTCACTAACCACGTTGCAATTTCAACTTCTGTGATAGATTCGCCCGGTGAAGGAACTTTCATTTCTAATATTGCCATTGTAAAATTTTTATTTTTTAGTTACTAATTAATATTGGTGAGCAGCTCTTTTGGCAAAAACTTCGTCAGCAGCTGAAACTGATCTTTTTCAAGGACTGTAAATTTCCAGCTTTTCAAATCTGAAGAGCTGGCAACAGCACTTTTGTGCGCATAAATTTCATAAAAATTTGTAAGGTCATTAAATTTTACCTTGTCAGACCCAAATTCTCTCTGTAAAGCTGCCAGCAACTGCTCTTTCGGAAGAGCACTGCTATTGAACTTCATATCGATACGCTGATCATAATTCAGCTTTATATAAGTTTTCTTTCCTGATTTGAGAACATTATTTTCTACCACAAGATTTTCAGGATTGTACGTTTTAAACTCCATTTCTTTGGAATTAAAAATCTGATTCATTGCAGTAATCATCATGTCTTTAGGAACGATACTCAAAAAATCTTCGTTCGCATACACATCAAGCGCTTTTTCAAAATTTTTATTAATAATCAATTGTGTATAATCCCTAAACTGCGTTTCGATTTCCTTAGAATAATCTTGCGAAAACCCCAAAGCCGAAAAGGAAATCAACAATATGAATATTAATTTTTTCATGAAAAATTATGCTGTAACAGGCCTGTTTGAAGGCACATCATTACATTTAAAAACCTTATTGATAACGCCAGTCTGGTTTTTCTCAAACATTTTATGGCTGCCCGGAGCCGGAGTTCCGCTTGCTACCGGAGAAATCACCTGAATTCCTGTATCTCTGAAATTTCTCAGAATGAAAGACCATGCGCCCATATTTTCAGGTTCTTCCTGAGCCCAGATCAAATCTTTTCTATTACTGTATTTTGCAAAAATTTCTTCAATCTTATCCATTTTAAGCGGATATAGCTGTTCGAATCTTACGATTGCAATGGTTTCGTCGTTGGTTTCCTCTTTTTTAGCCAGCAATTCGTAATATAATTTCCCTGAACACAATACTAGTCTTTCTACTTTTTTAGGATTTGCGGAAGGGTCATCCAGAATCGGCTGGAATTCTCCGTTTGCTAATTCTTCTAATTTTGAAACAGCTTTCGGATGTCTCAACAAAGATTTTGGAGTCATCACTACCAACGGTTTCCTGAAAGGGAATTTCATCTGTCTCCTCAACAAATGGAAATAGTTTGCAGGTGTTGTAGCATTTGCAACAATTATATTTTCGTTCGCTACAAGTGTCAAAAATCTCTCAAGTCTTGCAGAAGAGTGCTCTGCACCTTGTCCTTCAGAACCATGTGGCAATAACATCACCAAGCCATTCTGAACTTTCCATTTATCCTCAGCAGCAACGAGATATTGGTCAACAATAATCTGCGCACCATTTACAAAATCTCCAAACTGTGCTTCCCAAATGGTTAAAGTATTCGGAGATGCCATGGCGTATCCGTAATCAAATCCTAAAACACCATATTCTGAAAGATGAGAATTATAAATATCAAATCTTTGGTTTTCGTTTACATGTTTTAAAGGCACATATTCTTCTTCATTATCTTCTGTTTTTACTACGGCATGACGGTGAGAAAAAGTTCCCCTTTCTACATCTTCACCGGAAATTCTTATGTTTGAACCTTCTTCAAGTAAAGTTGCATAAGCCAAAAGCTCTCCCATTGCCCAGTCCAAAGAGTCATTTTCTACCATTTTTAAACGGGCTTCAAAAAGTCTCGTGATTTTGTTGATGAATTTTTTATCTGCCGGAAGCGTAGAAATTTTGACTGCCAAATCTTTTAGTTTGGCCAAGTTAAATTTGGTATCGTATGTTTTATAAACACTGCCTTTTGCCCCGATCGGATAATTTTTCCAGGCTTCTTCCATGAAAATAGCCATTGCATTTTTTTCAATTTCTTTTGAAGCATCAAAATCGACATCCAAAAGTGCTTTGAAATCTGCTTCCATCTTTTTCAGAACTTCATCAGAAACAATATTTTCCTGAATCAGTTTCTGCTTATAAATTTCTCTAGGATTCGGGTGTTTTGAAATAATTTTATATAAATTCGGTTGGGTAAATCTTGGCTCATCACCTTCATTATGCCCGTATTTTCTGTATCCCAAAAGGTCGATATATACGTCTTTCCCAAATTTTGCCCTGTATTCGGCAGCAAAATGAATCGCATGAACAACCGCTTCCACATCATCAGCATTCACATGCATGACTGGTGAATCTGTCACTTTTGCGATATCCGTACAATACACCGAAGAACGTGCATCCAGATAATTTGTAGTAAAAGAAACCTGATTATTGACAACAATATGAACTGTTCCGCCAGTTTTATAACCATCCAAGGTCATCATTTGGGCAACTTCATACACAATTCCCTGTGCTGCAATTGCGCCGTCGCCATGAATAACAATCGGTAACACCTTTTTGTAATCCTGATACTCGTTATCTACTTTTGCACGGCAGATTCCTTCAACCAAAGCAGCAACAGTTTCCAGATGCGAAGGGTTTGGAGTCAGATTGATTTTTACGGTTTCTCCTGAAGCAGTCTGAATAGACTTGGTAGATCCCAAATGGTATTTCACATCACCTGAAAAGACATCTTCTTCAAATTCTTTTCCTTCAAATTCAGAAAAAATCTGTTTATACGATTTTCCGAAAATATTGGTTAAAACATTCAGTCTTCCTCTGTGCGCCATTCCTAAAACAACCTCGTCAACTCCTAATTGCGAAGATCTTGTAATCAGCTGATCCAAAGCTGGGATCAAAGATTCTCCGCCTTCAAGGGAAAACCTTTTCTGCCCTACAAATTTCGTATGCAGATAATTTTCAAATGCGACAGCCTGATTCAGCTTATGCAGGATCTCAGTTTTTTCTCCTGCAGAAAGCACGGGATGATTTTCATTGATATTCACCCAGTTTTTGATGAATTGTTTTTCTTCAACATTCTGGATATGATAATATTCAACCCCGATAGAGTCGCAGTAAATATTTTCAAGATGTTTAATAATATCTCTTAAAGTAGCTGCTGAAGGCATTCCTGTTTCTACAGCACTATTAAATTTTTTGTCGAGATCTGCTTCGGACAATCCGAAATTGGTAATGTCCAAAGTCGGGAAATAATGCCTTCTCTCTCTTACCGGATTAGTTTTGGTAAACAAATGTCCGCGCAATCTGTACGCTTCAATAAGATTTACGACATTGAACTCCCTTTTGATATCATCAGAAATTGCACCGTTGGAAACTGCACTCTGAGCAAATTGCGTTGGTGTCGCAGGAGCAGAATCTGCCTCTTGTTCACCATAATTTTCAAGTGCAAAATCAAAGCCCTGAAAAAAAGCTTTCCATGATGGTTCTAAAGAATCAGGGTATTTTAAATATTGTTGATACAAATCCTCAATAAGCTGAGAATGAGCTGCATTTAGAAATGAAAATCTATCCATTATGTACAGTTTTTTGACTGTGGTTTTTATTAATAAAACATGAATTACAAAATTACGAATTTTTTACCATTCGGAAAAATATTATAATCTTGAAAAATTGAGGGTTAGCGATACACCGGAAGCGAAATTTTCATGGTGACTTCTTTGTCTTCTTCCGGAGATTCTAAAAAAGTCTGGATGAGTTCTCCGTTGCGCATCGTATCTTTTTTTGCCTTTTGCAAAAGCTGCTGAATGCTTGAAACTCTTTTATCATAATCACCTTTGTAATAAATCACATAAGCTTGAGATGCATTAAGCGTTCTGAAGCTGAAATTATTATCCGTAACTCCTACTCTTTTTGAAAGTGGAATCCCATAAAAATAAGAAACCTCTTTATCCTTATAATTTCCGGGAGTTGTAATCAGAACCGGAAAACCGAATTCATCATCCGTTTTGCCCAAATCTGTAGTCACAAAATTATAGACCTTATTATGATTCATCGAGATATTTTTGAAGAGCGCATCTTTCTTGTTGGAAGTACTCACATTGACCCCTAATAACAATGCTCCTTCTATATTTTCTACCATCAGGCTGTCGTATTTGATTCCTGCCATTTGCTGGTCTTTTTCCACTTTATTACCCAGAAGACTCTGAAGGTTTATCATGCTTTTATCAAGATTATCAGCAAAAATATCTTCAGTCCAGAAATTGACCGCTCTTTTTAATAATGGCTGTTTCGGAGTATGAACATACCAGGTAATTCTGGTTTTCTCAGGAGAAACAGCTTCAAATTTTATATCAATTAATGATGGATTAGAATTTTTACCTTCAAAAAGATGATATTTTAAAGTTCTGTTGGGATTCTGATAACGGATCATCATTTCTCCGCTCCTTTTGCTTTTTTTATCAAAAAAACTCATTGCACTTCCCTGCCCTTCATAAGGCTGGTAATAATCAACATTCATCTCTTTGGAGCTTGAAAAATAATTGTTCCAGCGTGTAAAATTCTGAAAATTATTAAATTGCGGAAAAACCTTTTCAATAGGGTAATTCACTTCTTTCACCACCGTAAAACTTTTGCTTTCATCCGCAAAAAAATACATTACTGCAGAATAAACTGCAAACAAGAAAGCAACGATTCCAAAAACTATTTTAATCCAGCGCATCCGGCAAAATTATAACAAAAACAAAGAGCATTCAAATTAAATTGTCTGCTCTTTTATATCATTAAAATTATTAATAACTATCCGATGTGAGTTCCGGGTGCAATGACAGCGTTTTTCTTTACAACCACGATTCCGTCTTTGATAGAATGCGTTTCATAATCACCATCCGGAAGATGTTTTCCTCCGATAATGCGAACATTATTTCCTATACGGCAGTTTTTATCCAGAATTGCTTTTTCGATATAGCAATACTTTCCGACGCCCAGATTTGGCGCTCCGACTTCATCATTTGCAACGATATCTGCGGTGCCCTGATAAAAATCGGCTCCCATAATATAAGTACTGACAATCGTACTTCCTTTGTCAATACGTGTCCTGTTGCCGATGATAGAATTTTCGATCTTATCTGCCATCACAATACAGCCATCAGCAAAAATGGCTTTATTAACGTAAGAACTTAAAATTTTAGAAGGCGGAAGCATTCTCGCTCTTGTATAAACAGGAGAAGAACTAAAAAGGTTGAATTTCGGGAAATCCTGGCACAAATCTAAATTTGCATCAAAAAAAGAATCAATGGTTCCTATATCTGTCCAATATCCGTCATATTGATAACTTAACGTTTTATAAGTTCCGATTGCATTCGGAATCAATTCTCCGCCGAAATCATCTCCGGGATCTTCATTAAACATTTTCTTTAAAACACCTTTGCTAAAGACATAAATCCCCATCGAAGCCAAATACTCTTTGCCTTCTGCCTTGCTTTTATCTGAAGTTTCCGATTTCCAGTCGTTCAGCAAATCCGAACTCGGTTTTTCGATAAAAGAAGTGATATTGCCTTCGTCATCGGATTTCAGAATTCCGAAACCCGGTGCATCTTTTGCATTCACGGGAATAGTTGCAATGGTAATATCTCCTTCATTTTTGCAATGAAAATCAATCATCTCGCGAAAATCCATCTGATAAAGCTGGTCTCCAGAAAGAATAAGAACATAATCATATTCATATTTATCCATGTGCTTCATAGATTGGCGGACGGCGTCAGCGGTTCCTTGGTACCATTTATCATTTTCGACATTCTGTTCCGCAGCAAGAATGTCTACAAAACCTTTACTGAAAATATCAAAATGATAAGAATTTTTGATATGAGAATTGAGCGAAGCAGAATTAAACTGCGTCAGAACCAGAATTTTATTATATCCCGAATTCAGGCAGTTGGATATCGGG
>DAMDNI010000110.1:0-9257 GCA_032083825.1 Bergeyella sp.
ATGCGAACGAAAAATATGAATCTCTTTATTTTTCAGGAAATTATAAAGATTTTCTCACTTCTCTTTTCGCAGAAACTGACTTAGGCTTCAGCAACCGGTTTTCAGCAAAAGTAGGAGCAAGAGCAGAAAATTCGTCTTTCTTTAACCAATGGAATTTTGCTCCAAGGCTGGCTTTGGCTCATCGTTTAGATAAAACGTGGACAAGTTCTCTGGCATACGGAATTTTCTATCAGAATCCTGAAAGCAAATATCTTGGCGGAGCTTCGAATCTGAATTATCAGAAAGCAGAACATTATATTTTCCAGCTTCAAAAAAATATGCAGGGAAGAAGCCTTAGAATGGAAGCATTTTACAAAAAATATGACCAGCTCATTAAAACAGAAGGTGATCAGTTTTTCCAATCTGCTAAAAATAACAACGGTGACGGCTTTGCAAAAGGTATAGAAATTTTCTGGAGAGACAAAAAAACCTTGAAAAGCATCGATTATTGGATCAGCTATTCTTACTTGGACACCAAAAGAAATTATTTGAATTATCCTGTGAGCCTTGTTCCTGCTTTTGCTGCAAAACACACTCTTTCTGCCGTTGCTAAAAAATTTGTAACCAATTGGAAAACAGGATTTAATCTTTCTTATACCTATAATTCCGGTAGGCCTTATTATGATGTGATTACAGAAAACGGAACTAATGTAATGAGAAATTCAGGACAGGTTAAAGATTACAGCGCATTGAATTTCAGCCTGAATTATCTTCCGAACTTAGGGAAAAAAGGAGCAAAAGAATTCACCGTTCTTGTGTTGAGTGTTTCGAATATTTTGGGAAATAGAAACATCTACGGCTACAATTTTTCTCAGGATGGGATGAGAAACTCTGCAGTTCGTCCGCCAGTTAACACATTTGTTTTCATCGGTGCTTTTATCAGCTTTGGAGTAGATAGAACAGATGACGCAATTAATAATAATTTATAAAAAACCATTCAGCCCCGGAAATCTACGGTTCAGTCAAAATATTTAGGTTTCAGACTGTAAATCAGGTAATTTTACTTTAACAAAATAACAATCACAAAATTATAATGCCATGACAAGATTATTTTTAACACTTAGCTTTATGCTTTTCAGCTTTTTCGCTTTTTCACAGACGGCTTACGAAAAAGTAATGACGGAGAAAATTACAAAAATCTCCCAAACGAAAACTTCAGAAGAATTTACCGCTCTTGCAAACGATTTTGTAAGAATTGGAGAAAAAGAGAAAACACAATGGCTTCCGTATTATTATGCAGCTTTCACAACAATTCAGAAAGGAAGGGCAATGATGATGGGAGGGAAAACATCCGACCTTGATCCTGTTGCCGACGAAGCTCAGAAATTTTTGGATAAATCAATTGCTTTAAATTCTGAAAATGCGGAAAATTACATTTTGCAGAAAATGATTCATTCCCTTAAAATGATGGTAGACCCGATGACAAGATTCATGACAGAAGGAAATCTGGCGACTCAGGCTTTACAGAAGGCAGAGAAATTAGATCCTCAAAATCCAAGAATTACTTTATTAAAAGCAGAAGATACCTATTACACACCGGAACAGTTCGGCGGAAGCAAAACAAAAGGTTTAGAGCTTTTTCAAAAATCACAGGAACAGTTTAATGCTTACACCCAAAAATCTTCTCTTGATCCAAATTGGGGGAAAGACGAAGCAGAAAATTTTCTGACTACTAAGCCGTAAAATTCCTTCAGAAAGGCTTTTGAAACGAGTGTTTTTTTAAGATTAATTTAGTTTTTGAAAATTTGCACATATCTTTGAATGAATTATAAAACCATGTTTAGGAAAAATTTGATTACTCTTTTTTGGGTAGGATTTGCGATCAATCTTCTGATTTTTTTAATTGATGTAGGAAATAAAACGATTGAGAATTTTTTCTACGGCTTGCTGATCTGTATGATTTATACCTATTTTATAGGATTAAGCAATGGCTTGGTCAACGATTATTTAAGCAAAAAATTTTCATGGATTGATCAGACGAGAACAAGAACCATTCTGGGAATTACCGGAGCCATTTTGGTGAATGTAGTGGTGTGTTACCTTTGCGGATATCTAAACCATGTTGTCATTCAGAAAAATGCGACTACAGAAGAGTTTTTTTCTGAAAAATATGCATTTGTCAATTGGTTTACCATCAATATTGCGCTTCTGATTTCTGCTTTTTTTCATGCTAAAGGCTTTATGGAAGCATGGAAAAGCTCATCCAGAAAAGAAGTTGTAGAACAGAAAATCATTGCAAAATCTGCCAATGCACAATTTGAAAGCCTTAAAAACCAGCTGGACCCTCATTTTCTTTTTAATTCTTTGAACGTTCTGGACGCTCTGATTGAAGAAAATCCTGCACAGGCTCAGCGTTTTACCAACTCAATGTCGAAAATTTACCGGTATGTTCTGGATCAGAAAGATAAAGAAATGGTAACCGTTCAGGAAGAGCTTGATTTTGCAAAAACATATTGTGAACTTTTGAAAACAAGATTCGAAGACAGCGTAAGTTTTGATTTTGATGTTGAGGAAAATGTGATCAATCAATTCGTGGTTCCGCTTTCGCTGCAGCTTCTTTTGGAAAATGCAATTAAGCACAATTTTGCAACATCAAAAAAACCATTGAATATCAGGATGTTTTCAGAAAACGAATTTCTGTGCATTCAGAATAATCTTCAGGCGAGGGAAATTATGAAAGAAAGGGAAGGCATCGGGCTTTCGAATATTGTTCAGCGGTATTCGATGCTGACGGACAAAAATGTTTTTATTGAAAAATCAGAAGATTATTTTAAAGTAAAAATCCCGATGTTAAACTCAAAAGCATCATCCATGAAAACAGAAAATATATCATCAGACCAGAATCAGGCTTACGAAAAAGCAGCGAGAAGAGTGAAAGAACTCAAAGAATTCTATGGTAGCCTGGTTTCTTATTGTGTCGTCATGCCCATTCTTGTTTTCATTAATTTCAGAACATCTTCTTATCAATGGTTTTGGTTTCCATTGCTTGGATGGGGAATGGGAATTGCAATTCAGGGACTGAAAACATTTGCCATCGGCAAAAACTGGGAAGAAAAGAAAATCAACGAAATCATGAAAAAAAGCCAGGATTATGAATAATACAGATCTTCAGTATCAGTTAGCGCGGGAAAAAGTAAACAGGATAAAATATCTCTATTTCCATATTTTTGCATATATATTTATTAATCTTATGCTTCTGATAATGAGATATATAAAGTCAGAAAGCTGGGAACATTTTTTCACAATAGACCATTTTACCACGCTTTTTATCTGGACGATCGCCTTGTCATTACATTTGCTTTGCGTTTTTACACTTCCTTTGTTATTTAGTGAAAATTGGGAAAAAAAGAAAATCCAGGAAATTTTAAATAAAGAAAAATAATGGAAAATCAATATCAAACTCCGGAACAAATCAGGTATCTTGAAGCCAGAAAAAAAGTTCACCGCATAAGAGGCTTTTATATTCATCTTATTGTGTATATAGCTGTAAATCTGATGATTGTTGTCATCAATGTACAAAATTTGAAAGAGGGCGAATCTTATTTTAAATTAGAAAATTTCTTCACCGCATTTTTCTGGGGCATAGGTCTTTTGGCGCATGCGGCTTCAGTTTTTCTGCCACACTTTATATTGGGAAGAAATTGGGAAGAAAGAAAAATCAGAGAGTTCATGGAAGAAGATAAAAATAAATATTAGAAAATGATCAGAACAGTAATCATTGAAGACGAAAAACCTGCAGCAAGAAAATTAGAACGACTTTTAGGCTTATTTCCTGATTTAGAATTAGTTGAAACCATACATTCTGTGGAAGAAGGTATTGATTTTTTTCAAAACAGTCCGCATCCGGATCTGATCTTTTCCGATATTGTTTTAGGAGACGGGCTTTCGTTTGATATTTTTGAGAAAACTCCGACCCAAAGTTTTATTATTTATACGACTGCTTTCGACAATTATACTTTGAAAGCCTTCAAACTTAATTCTATTGATTATCTTCTGAAGCCGATTACAGAAGAAGACTTAAGTGCTGCAATTGCAAAATATAAATCATTCTTGCCTCAGGATCAGTCTTATAATAATTTGAATTTCAAAGAATTAATTAAAAAAGAAGTTCCTAAGCTTTCAAGAATTGTTGCGAAGATAGGATACAATCTGAAGATTATTCAGATTGATGAGGTTTCCTGCTTTTATTCTGAAAATAAAATTGTGTATGCCCAAAATTCGGAACGTGCTTTTCCGACTGATTTTACCTTAGACGAGCTGGAAAATGTTCTGGATTCCCAAAAATTTTTTAGAACAAACCGTCAGTTTATTATCAATCTTGAACACATCAAAAACATTCACACTTCACCTTATTTTAAAATCGAACTGAATGCTCAGCCTGCAGAAGAAATTACAGTAAGCCGCGAAAGAGTAAAAGATTTTAAAGATTGGCTGGTAAAATAGAACGATTTATTTTTCATAAAACCGGCATGCGGAATCAATAAAATGGTGGAAAGCTGCAGTTACCTCTTTCTTGTTTTTATTAGTCAAGGGAAAAGGGGTCATGTGAGAATATTCAAAAGGGTAATCCTGAATTTCGACATCAACGTTGATGGAACGATATCCTCCTTTTACGGTGTTTAATGCTTCGATTGGAGGTGCAACTTCATCTTTTTCAAGAACGTAGACTTTGATTTGATCCTGAAGTTCCCGGATTCTTTCTTCCCGCTCTTTCTGGAAATAATTGTAACGAAGCATCATTTTGAACCAGCTTTCTTTTGGATGAGCTTTTACGTCCTGAAAATGCCCCAGCCTTTTATCAGATTTAAAATCAGAACTCAAAAGTTCCGCAAAAACACTTTGCATTTTAATAGCAGCACGAGCATCCATAATGTATTTTGAAATAGGAAACATGCGGTCGATTGTCATTCCTCCACAAAAGCAAAAAAGCTTGGAATCTCTGAAAATACCTTCAGGATCAGCCATTTTCAGAATCATTGATAGGAAAGATCCGATGGAATATCCAAAAAGATCAAAAGTCGTATCAGCTGAAATAGAGCCTATTTTATCAGAACGAATATCTTTAATTACTTCAATAATATCAGAATAGGTCTGGAACCCTGACCAGAAAATCCTTTGCGGATGTGCTTCAAGCCTTGAACTTATGGCAGCGTTCACGAAAGAAAAATTGGTGTTTTCGGGGAATTTATTTTTTCTGAAATTGGCTACTTCGATCATTTGCTTGCGGTCGCTCCAAATGGGTTCTGCACGGTTCATGTGAAATGAAATGGGAAAAAGAATAACCGCTTTCTTCGTTTTTTGTGCAAGTTCATAAGCCCAAGGAAGATATTTGTCCCATTTTTTTTCGTTCAGGCCATGAAAAAAGATTAGAGTCTCATTTGCTTTTTTAACATCGGCTCTTTTCAATATATAATAATCAAAATGCTTATTACATTCGATATCAAAATCATTCACATCAATGAAAGGCAGGCCGTAAGAAGTATAGGCATCTTTATTTTCAGGGAGATACTGATGATGTTCCGTGCAACCCGGAGAGGAAGAGCCATGAAGAAGATCGGCTCTTTCTGAGATAAATGGAATCTTTTCTATGGATAAGTTCAGGTTTTCAGCCTCGAGATATTGCTCCATGGAATCGAAATGATTTTTTAATGTTGTATATAATTCATTATATTCCATAATGCTGCTGTTTCTTTATCAACAAGTAAAATTAGGCAATTATTGTGTCAGGATCCTTTATTTCCCATTATTAATCCATTTTTTAAATTATAATAATCTTTATAAAAATTAAAAAAGAGGAATATTTTCCTCTTTTCTCTATTCAATTTCTTCTCTTGGCGGCCTTGCTTTGTCGCCATTTTTCTTTCCTTCCTTGTGATTTGCCTGGAATTTTGTATACTGATCTTTTGTAAGAATTTTCTGAATTTTGGCATCAAACTCTTGTTGTTCCTGCTCAAAATTACTTTTGTTTCCTCCTTTTCTTTGTGGAGGATTGGAGTCATTATCGGTTGGCGGTGCAGGCCTTTCTTTTTCAAATTTTGCTTCTCTTTCTTGGTACAAAGCTTTTATTTTTTCTTTTTGAGTTTCGGAAAGATCCAGATTATCAAACTCCTTCATTTGTTGTTCCACAGTTGGTTTTTGTGGTCTTTCCTTTTTTTCGGACTGTTGCGCCTGAATGTTGATTGCCAGAAAAATACCGGCCAGGAAAACTAGCTTTTTCATATTTTAATCTTTAAATTTTATTAAAGATAGCGACATACAGCAAGAGTATTTATTTTTTGAGGAGAACAGACAAAATGTGCAGATAAAATCGTAAAACTTGGTGTTTTTGCCGAATATTTACCATTCAGTTTCCAAAATCTACCATTCAGTCAGATTGAATTGCTACTGCTTGGAAATCAGTATACCTTTACATCAACAAATTAAACAAACAAATAAATCAAAAAGATATGGAAACTTTCAACACAACTTCAAGATTAGAAATGGCTCAGAAAAAAGTAAAAAGAATCAAAGGATTCTATACGCATGCCTTAGTATATGTTTTGGTAAACTTATTCATTATTATTTCCAACAGTATTTCTTCGCCACAAGGTTTTGCAGATACTGATGGATATATGACGGCTCTTTTTTGGGGGTTTGGTCTTTTCGCACATTTTATGGCTGTTTTTGGACAAGATTTCATTCTGGGAAGAAACTGGGAAGAAAGAAAAATTAATGAAATACTTAATAAATAGAAAAGCGAAACAATTGTTTCGCTTTTTTTACCTTAAATAATGACGGGAATTTTAGGAAATCACACCGCTTCCCAAAAGTTCTTCTCCGTCATACCATGCGGCAAATTGTCCTTCTGCAATTGCTGATTGAGGATTTTCAAATTCGATAAAAAAACCTTCTTCAAACTGATAAAGGGTTGCTTTTTCCAAAGGCTGGCGATAACGGATTCTTGCAAGAATTTCTCTTGATTCTCCATTTTTTAACCGTAAATCTTCGCGAACCCAATGAACTTCAGGATTTTGGATTTTCAATGCTTTTTTATAAAGCCCCGGAAAATTTTTCCCCTCTCCAACATACAGAATATTGTTTACCATATCTCTTGAAACAATAAAGCAGGATTCTTTGTGACCACCGATTCCTAAGCCTTTGCTTTGTCCGATGGTATAATATTGCGCTCCCTGATGTTTTCCGATAACTTTTCCGTCAGTTTTTTGATAATTTGTTTTTGAAGAAAGAAACTCCAATTCATCCAATTTTGACGAAAACTGAGGTTTTTCTTTGTGAAATTCAGGGAAATTTTCAAAAATCTCTACAATTTGACCTTCTTTTGGTTTAAGCTGCTGTTTTAGAAATTCAGGCAGGCTTACTTTGCCAATAAAACATAAACCTTGTGAGTCTTTTTTATCAGCGGTTACCAAACCAATTTCTTTTGCAATCTCACGAACCTGAGGTTTTGTCAATTCCCCAATCGGAAACAATGATTTTGAGAGCTGCTCTTGATTCAGCTGGCAAAGAAAATAAGACTGATCTTTATTGTTATCTTTCCCTGCCAGAAGATGAAAAATCTCCTTGCCATTCTCATCAAAATCTGAGTAGGCTTGTGCATAATGTCCTGTTGCAACTTTCTCAGCACCAAGTGATAAAGCCGTTTTTAAAAATACATCAAACTTTACTTCGCGGTTGCATAAAACATCCGGATTTGGTGTTCTTCCTTTTTCGTATTCGGCAAACATATAATCTACAATTCTTTCCTTATAAAGCTCGCTCATATCAATTACCTGAAACGGAATTCCAAGTTTTTGGGCGACCATTAGGGCATCATTGCTGTCTTCAATCCACGGGCATTCGTCTTCTAATGTAACGGAAGCATCATTCCAGTTTCTCATGAAAAGCCCGATGACTTCATGGCCTTGCTGCTGCAGAAGATATGCTGCAACGCTGGAATCTACACCTCCGGAAAGACCGACTACTACTTTCATTTGTAAAAAATTTAATTAAAACTTTAACTCAATCTAAAAATAACTGACAAAGTTTTTGCGGTGCAAATTTACGACATTCGAGATGATTATCATTCATCTGAAATAAATGCTTTAAATTTGAATCATTGATATTTTAAAAGATGAAAAAATTTTTATGTACAGCTTTGATGTTCGCAGCAGCATTTTCTTTTGCACAAGTTGGAACATCAACTAAAATAGGCTCAGAAAACTCTAGATGGACTTTTGGAGGAGGCGCTTCCCTTGGATTTTCTGGCGGAAGCTACGGAACAGGAACAACAATAGGGATTTCTCCAAGAGTTGGATATTTGATTTCTGACAATTTTGAAATCGGTGCAGCTGCTGGATTTACATGGGGAAATTCGAGTTATTATTCTTCCACGATGTTTGGTGTCGGCCCGTTTGCGAATTATTATTTCTCACGAAATTTCTTTATCAGTGGGCTTTTTCAGGAATATTTCTACAATCAGAAAGATAAGTATAACAGCTTGAAATATTCCGGGGATGAAGCTGCGTTGTATCTGGGAGCAGGTTATATGCAGAATGTGGGAAACCGTGTCTATCTGCAAATCGGTGCGATGTACAATGTTTTGTATGATGATCAGAAATCGATATTCGGAAGCGGATTTGTTCCGAATTTCGGAATTGTTTATGGATTATAAAATAAAAAACCACCAATTTATTCGGTGGTTTTTTATCTCAAAAGTGAAAATTATTTTACACTTTCTTTTTCTTTTTGGGTTTCGCCGGTAAGTCCGTCTTTTGCTTCATTCACATCCAGAATGACCGTTTCTCCTTCACTAAATTGTTTGTTTACAAGCATTTCAGCCAGCAAATCTTCAATATATTTCTGAATGGCACGTTTTAGTGGTCTTGCACCAAAATCTTTGTCCCATCCTTTTTCGGAGATGAAATCTTTAGCGGCATCTGTCAATTCAACTTTATATCCTAGTTTTTCCAGTCTTCCGTATAGTTTAGACAATTCAAGATCGATGATTCTTCTGATGTCGGTCTGCTCAAGAGAGTTGAAGATGATAATATCATCAATCCTGTTTAAAAATTCGGGAGCAAAGGCTTTTTTCAGAGCGCTTTCTATCGTAGATCTTGCTCTTGCATCTGTATTGGATTTCTTTGCATTTGTTCCAAATCCTACACCGTCTCCAAAATCTTTCAGATCTCGGGTTCCGATATTGGAAGTTAGAATAATAATCGTATTCCTGAAGTCAATTT